>DVEE01000282.1 GCA_015295885.1 Leptolyngbyaceae cyanobacterium M65_K2018_010 | reverse complement strand
TTTAGAATCAATTGGATGTCATAGAGCAAGCTCCAGTTTTTCTGATAATTCAGGTCCATGCGGATAACATCCTCAAACTTTTTGACGCTTGAGCGACCATTGACCTGCCATTCCCCAGTCATACCAGGTTTAACGTCCAAGCGTTGCCACTCAGGCACGTTGTACTGCTCAATTTCATCGGGAGTCGGAGGCCGAGTACCCACTAGGCTCATTTCACCTCTCAGGACATTCCAGAACTGCGGTAGCTCATCTAGACTGGTGCGTCTTAGAAACCTCCCTACTCTAGTAATCCGGGGATCGTTCTCATTTTTGAAGAGGGGTCCCTCAACCTGGTTTTCGACCTGATCTTTGAGCGCTTCCGCATTGATCACCATGGAGCGAAACTTCCAGATATAAAACCGCTTTCCCATCCAGGAACATCGCACCTGCTTGAAGAAGACGGGGCCTCCATCCTCTAACTTAATGGCTAAAGTAATGGGAATCGCCAGGATAGCGGTAATCGCTAACCCTACCAGAGCCCCTAAGATATCCAGGGCTCGCTTGCCTCGGGAAACAACTGAGGGATGGGTTGTTAAAGCAGTCAACCTCACTTCAGGTTTTGAATCCGGGAGCGGATCCGGTGCCTGATCCACCTCGAAGGTGAAAATCTGATCAAGGTCAGTTAGCGCCAGCACCATCCGCACCTGCTCCTGTACTCCACGCAAAATCAAGGAAATCCCTTGCTGCTGACAAGTTCGATAGCAAATTACCAGGGCTCCCAAACCACTACTATCGATGAAGGTGGTTTGACTCAAATCAATCACAACGGCTTCAGGCATCGGCTGGGATTGGATACAGGCCTTGAACCTTTGCTCAAACTGGATGGCTTCAACCACGGTCAACGTAGCAGGCGCATTGACCACGCAGGAGGAATGTAAGGGTTCAGGTAAAGGTTGGGTCAAGGGAGATTCTGAATCTTGGTCGGGAGTGACAGTGAAGGCCATGGGAATACCCCTTGGGAATAACTGAGCGTTCAGGATAGGAACCCGGCCGTTGACAGAATTCCCCTACGCTTACCAAAAACTATAGGCTGTGCTTCTCGTATCTGCTGACCTTGATGAGGTGGCTTCAAGGACTCTTAATAGCAACTTGAGTATTTGTCTAGGTCAATGTTGAAGTGGACCCCCATTTCGGGCACAAGGCTAAGAGCAGTATCCTTGTTCCACTCCTACCTCGACCCTTTAGAGGAAAAGCTACAGGGCTCAGCCTAGACGGCACTGGTTCGTTCCAGTAGGAGAGCTTCGAAGCCAGTGGAATGAAGCAACTCGGCCCTTGCGATAGGTCAGTCGTAAAGCCCATAGCCATGGCCAGGGTTGTCTTTTCACCCAGTCCCCGGTCGGGGCGTACCCAATGATGGATCAGCCGTTGAACGTCCAAACTGCGCTGTAAGCCCTCGATGGTCTTGGCATGAAGGTTTTGGTGGCGGCGGTAGGCGCTACACCGTTTCAACGACCCTAGAGGGCGTTCTCAGTCGAGCCATGGGCGTTCCGGTGCGTTCGTTCACGTTGTGAGCGCAACCTCGGCACCGGTAGTACTGCACCATCCGGGTATCCTGCAGACAGCGAGGACAACGCCCTAGGCCCATAACTCTCTACGCCTATATCCTAGCCATCATCCTTTAACTGACCAGTGCCCTGACCTGGACATAGCCAGTGAACAGCAGGGGGTCGGGCTGCCGTCCTCTAGTTCACCCGCTTGGTTTTACGCAACACCTCGCTCAGGGTGAGGTTGGGCTGGGGCTTGCCATCAAACACGGTACCCACATCGCCCTCCTGGAAATTTACCAGCGCAATATGGTAGGCCTCCTCACTGAGAGGAATGTAACCCACCGTTTTAACCACCTCTGGAGCCATCTTCAGGTAGTACTCTACAAACTCTCGAACCGCTGGGTTGCGCTGGGCCGAGGTGTAGTTGACGTAGATAAACAGGGGCCGTGATAGGGGCTGGTAGGTGGCATTCACCACATTTTCCGGGGTGGGCTCCACCGGGCCATTGCCACTGTCAACCGGAAGAGCCCTGAGAATGCCAGCATTCTCTTCAAAGTAAGCTAATCCAAAGTAGCCTAGGGCTCCTGGGGTTTGGGCTACGCCTCTGACCAGCACCTCGTCGTCTTCGCTAGCCACAAAGTCGGTGCGGGTTTTGCCCCCTACAATCACATCGGAAAAGTAATCGTAGGTTCCTGAGTCCAATCCAGGGCCAAATAGGGTGAGCGGTTGGTCAGGCCAACCCGGGCGTACTTGACTCCAGTTCGTAATGCGCCTCTGGGCTTGAGGTTCCCACATGGTCTTGAGTTCTTGAGTGGTAATAGTTTCAGCCCAGGTATTTTGAGGATTGACGACTATCGTTAGCGCATCGAAGGCAATGGGCAGTTCAAAGTAACGCACCTGGTTGGCATCACAGGCAGCAATTTCTTCATTGGAAATGGGGCGCGAGGCATTGCTGATGTCCGTTTGGCCGGCGCAGAACCGCTTGAAGCCGCCCCCCGTTCCTGAAAAACTGACATCGGCCTCAACGCCATTGGTTTTCTGAGCGTTAAAGGATTCGGCAATGGCTTCGGTAATGGGGTAAACCGTGCTGGATCCGTCGATGATAACGGTGCGAGTCTGTTGAACCGGAGGGGCATCGGGTTGGGGGGAGGTGCCCTGGGGAGCCCCGCCAGTGGTGGTCGAGCAACCCGCTGCCAGTAGCGATAACCCTAAGGCTAACCAGCCTCGATGCAATTGAGTGGTCATAGTCTTCACTCCAAACTCCAAACCTGACATACAGCCTTTTGGCATCTAGTGAGGTCCGTCGATCGCCCTGACGCTCCTGCATCTATAGGCATACAACTGCGGACCCAGTTACTCTAAAAGCACTGCTTTAAAGAACTTGCTCTAAGCATTTCAAAAAAACGTAATTTGCCGGTTATGAAGGGGTTAAAAACAGGGATTTGTCACATAAATTTAGGCTTCATTCAAACCTGTGGCGATCGCAGCTGGGAGATTACGCCAATTTCGCCGGTTGTCACTACCCCTTCAGAGGTTGATAGCGAGTGGGCAGGACAGGGTGATGGTGAGCAGTATGCTGCCGTAGGGTGAGTGGTTAGGACACCGAGAATCGATATCGATCAACAGATCGGCTAGGATTAGCAATAAGCTTGAGCAATGGGGAGGATAAAGCCATGTTCCACTTATATTTCGGGGCCTTCGACCTGCTGCTCTACCTGGGAGGCAGCTACTTTGCCCTGGTGCTAGCCAATGCCATTTGCGACCAAATGGATGCCACTGAGGCGACCCAGGCCACCACCAGCCAATCACAGACGAAGCTAGCCCCGATGCAGCCCATGCCCTCTGATTGGGTAGCTCCTTCCACCAAGCGCGAAGCCGAGGTCGGTGTTAAGCTATCCCTCCATTGAGTTGCCAGTAGCCAAGTCTTTCTATTTAATGGCACCCGCCTACTTACCCTTACCATGCCGGTTTAGAAAAACAGACCGTCTCGCTCAATTTCTTCGACCACTTGCAATCCTCGGGCATCCCCAACCTTGAGAATGGCCGATCTCGCGTCCTCGCGAACGCCCAAGTCATCGTCCTCAGCGAAGGTCTCAATCAGGGCATCGATGGCAGTGTGGTAAACCACATTGGAGGGTAGCTCTCGGCAAAGTTGGCCGATTGACCAAGCGCAATTGCTGCGCACCGCCGGTACCGGATCCTGACGCATTGCTTCAATCAGGGGAGGAATCGCCGCCACCGCAGCCTCATAGGTCACCTGTGCCATTTGGGCCAGGGCACTAGCTGCCCACAGTCGCACCGCTGAAATGTCAGTCTTTAAAGCATCCATCAAGGGGAGCAAGGCGCGGGCATCATGGGCATTGCCCAAGGCCCATACCAAGCCTTTCCGCACGTAGCCATTCCAGTCCCTGGCTAATTGAGCAATCAGGGGTTCCACCGCCCCCTGGCTCGGGTTTCGCCCCAGGGCATAGGCCGCGCTGACCCGTACTAAGGGACAAAGGTCATCCAAAAGGCCAACGAGGGCCGAAACCGCTCGCGGTTCTTCCAATTCACAAAAAGCGCGGGCCGCCAGCATTCGCTGCTGGGGATCGGGGGAGACCAACAACGGTAACATGGCCTCTGGATCATAGCGGGGCCCATCTGCCTCACCCACCGGCTCGAGATCATCCAGGGGGTCGGCAAATTCAAGGTCTGGATTCAGAGTGGTTAGGTCATCGTCATACATAGAGCCACTTTATCTGGTTCTGCGGTGGTTTGATCGGTGCCAATAGGTTGCTGCAAACTTTCGTTAAGCAACCCTTCACAGCTACTGGAAGGCTTGGGAGATGAAGGGGAACCCGGCACCGTCCCTGCCCAAACCCAGGCCATACCCTAGGGGAAGCCCATGAGCAGGCCCGAAAGTCTAAGATTTTAAGCCGGAGTATCCTCCAGCGTTTTCAGCAGCTTCCTGAGCCGCCCATGGTACGAATCCAACCCCATAGCCTGCTGGCGGTTGTGACGATAGCCATTTTAGGGGTAGCCATTTTAGGGGTGCTGGCTGAAGCCGATAGCTGTGTCACCATCGAGTCCTATAGCCGAGTGAAGCCATCGTGGTTTAAGACTTTTTGAGAGCTGTTCCACGGCACCCCTCCCGTCCCACGATAGGTTTGGGCGAGTGGTTGGGGTGCTAGACCCTAGGGGGGCAGCGATCAACCCTGAGGCAAGGCTAGTTTGGGGTCATGCAGCTCTAGCCATAATCGGGGAAATCCAGATAGCTCCACGGAAGCGGCTACCATAATCTCCGAAGCTGCCACCATGGTTATGGTCGGCACCAGGAATGACAAAGGGGTAGGCCCGTCCAACTGGACCAGGCCCCAGAGCCTTAATGCAGCCCCGGTTCAATTTGGTTGAGGGGAATAAAGCACTCGTTGGGGAGCAAGACCGGACGATCGCCAAAGATCAATTTACCCCGATGGGTTTTGGTGCTGATGGCAATGCCAATGGGCCGTTGAGTATCCTCTGGATGGACTTCGTAGTAGGTGCGATAGATTTGGCGGGCCGACTTCAATAAAGCCGGATTGAGGACCGCAGGTAAGCCGGTGGTATCGGCCGGGGGCAGAGTGGACTGACTGACGGGGGAAGGGGGTTGCTGTAGACCGTACACGGCTCACCTATGACGCTGCTAGACAAGACTGTAATCTATATCCCCAGGGGCGGCAAATCGTTAACTTATGTTAACTATTGGTTTCATCGAGGGCCCTAAGCAAGGCTTCGCCCATCCCTTGGCAGCCCACCGGGATCATATTGTTCGCCATGATATCGCCAGTTCGGTATCCCTGATCCAAGACTTTGTTAACGGCTTGCTCGATGCGATCCGCCGCAGTGGGTTGGTTAAGGCCGTAGCGCAGCATCATGGCGGCACTGAGCACCTGGGCCAGGGGGTTAGCCTTATCCTCGCCGGCAATATCTGGAGCGGAACCGTGGACCGGCTCGTACAGGCCGGGGCCTGTGGAGCCCAGGCTGGCGGAGGGCAACATGCCAATGCTGCCGGTGAGCATAGCCGCCGCATCGGACAAAATATCGCCGAACAGGTTGCCCGTCACAATAGTGTCAAATTGTTTAGGCCAGCGGATGAGCTGCATGGCTGCGTTGTCCACATAGAGGTGGCTGAGGCTGACATCCGGGTATTCCGAAGCTAGGGCGGTGATGCGATCGCGCCACAATTGGGATACCTCCAGAACATTGGCCTTATCCACGGAGCAGAGTTGGCCCCGGCGTTTGCGAGCCGTTTCAAAGGCCACTCGGCCGATCCGGTCGATCTCCTCATCGGTATAGGCCATGGTGTTTACCCCACGCTGGTGGCCGGTTTCCGTCTGAAAAATGCCCCTGGGGGTGCCAAAGTAAATGCCGCCGGTGAGTTCCCGCACCACCATGATGTCTACTCCCTCCACCACCTCCCGTTTCAGGGAGGACGCCTCCACCAACTGGGGCAAGATGGTGGCTGGCCGGAGGTTGGCAAACAGGCCCAACCCCGCCCGCAGACCCAGGAGACCAGTCTCAGGTCGCAGGTGTCGGGGCAGGGTATCCCACTGGTAACCCCCAATGGCAGCCAGCAAAACCGCATCACTGGCCCGGCAAATATTCAGGGTTTCCGCGGGCAGGGGTGAGCCGGTGGCCTCAAGGGCGGCGCCGCCAATCAGAGCGTCCTCAAACTCAAAGGCCAAATTCATCTGACGACCGACGGCCTTCAGCACCTCTACGGCCACCGCCATAATCTCAGGGCCAATGCCGTCACCGGGGAGCAGGGTAATGCGGTAGGAAGGGGTCATAGGGGTTGGCGGGATACAGGAGTGGAGTAGAGTAGCTTGGGGCCAGATGGCCCCCTTACCCTGGGCCCAGGAATTGGGCCATCCATCGATTCCATATCATACTGCCCGGGGTTAACCGGATGAACCCGCTCCCTGCGATCGCGCTGCCATGACGGCTTACCTCTACCTCCACGGCTTTGCCTCTAGCCCCCAATCCCACAAAGCCCAGGCGTTGCAAAAACGGTTCCAGGCTCTGGGGTTACCCCTGGTCATTCCTGACCTGAACCAGGGCGATTTTACTCACCTCACCCTGAGTCGCCAAATCCACCAGGCCAGCGAGATTATCCTGAGTCAACCCGGCCCTACGGTGGTTATCGGCTCTAGCCTGGGGGGGCTGACCGCCGCCTGGCTGGGGGAACGCCCTGAACTGCAAGACCGCATCGAAAAACTGGTCCTGCTGGCGCCGGCCTTTCAATTTTTGGACCAATGGCTGCCTCGTCTGGGACCGGAACAGGTGGAACAGTGGCGCCGCACCGGCAGCATGGCCGTCTATCATTACACTGAACAGCGCCATCTGCCTCTGCGCTATGCCTTTGTGGAAGACGCCGAGACCTTTCTCGAGGCAGAGCTTAAAACTGAAATCCCCACCCTGATTCTCCACGGCCACCAGGATGAGGTGATTGCCGTCACGGCAAGTCAGGCCTACGCGGCAACTCGGCCTTGGGTAAAACTGGTGGAACTGGACAGCGACCATGCCCTGGTGGATGTGGAGGCGGAGATTTGGCAACACATCCAGCAATTTCTGGGTTTTTAAGGCGGTGACCGGTCATCCCCCTATCAGGGGCTCCCGTTTCAAGAACTGCAACCCCTATGCCACAATGGGCCCAATCCCTTAGGGTTAACGCAGTGGGGTAAGGGTGGAGCGGTCTTCTCAACAACCGGGGCAAAGCCTGGCTAAGGTCTCAGCAACGCCTCAGCAGTTGCGCAGTATTAAGGCCCAGCTTGACTTGGTATTGCTGGCCCTGGAGGCGCTCACCGGTGTGGGGTCGGAGGCCATGTTGGCGACGGCGGCCTCCCTGGGGCTATCGGAGCTGTTGAGCGATCGGGTGAACCTCTGGCGTCTGCGCCAGGCTAGCCCCCTCCGCACCGGCCAGGGGCGCAAAAAGCTGGATGTTGACGAAGCCCGCGCCCTGGTTTTAGTGAGTGGCCACCTGGCTGCCCAGCACCGGGCGACTATCCGCCAGGCGGTGGCCCACCTGGAAAAAGCCCTGGAGCAAGGCCGCCCTCCCCACCGCGTGGCTCTACTGGGCAACTACCTGGATAGCTTTAGCAACGCCTACCAGGATCGCATGGAAGCCGACCCAACCTCCACCCCCGATGACCTGACGCCCCTGGCCCTGAAGCTGCTGATTGATTTGCTTTTTTATAGTGGTCCAGAGGGCGATCGCCGGTTGTGGTCCGCCCTGCTCGATCGATCACTCAGCTAGGGCCATTTTTCCCTTGACCTTCTGGCTTGTCCCCATTCCCTAAGCTCCCCTTCTCTGTTTCCATGGCCACCCTTGCCCCCCTCACCTCCTACCAATACGAAGCGGGCAGCTGTACCCTACGGCTGAGGGGCCACCTATCTCCCCTGAGCCACCTGGCCGATCGGCCGGTCTTAAAGCAAGCTCGGTTTCAACTACAGCTCTGGGCCGCAGAGGACTTGGCCCGGGCCACCTCAGCCCCCCAATCGCCGCTGCTAGAGCTGGCCGGACGGGATTCCCTGCTAACGGAGTTGGGGCTGGTGGTGCAAGGGTATGTGCAGACCTATCTCCAGGGAGAGACTCTCACCCCCTCCCAAACGGTTCAGCGGGGTGGGATATCCCTGGCACCGGTGGGGCTCACCCGTCATCGCTTAACCCTGACAGTTCCAGGGGATCACTCCCCAACCCAAGTCGTCGAGCTCTCCACCCTGCAGTTGGCTGACTTAGCCGCGGTGCTGGAACAGACCGATCGAGCCCTGGAGCGCCTGCCGGAAGAGCGTTTACCCACCGCCCGTTCTGCAGCCCGCCCCCGGTTAACCCTATGGTTGGGGTCGGTGGCGGCAGTGCTGGTGGCGGCGGTGTTGGGTAGTCAGTGGTTAACCCCAGGGCCAGGACCGATGTTGCGATCGCCCACATCCACCCCAGCAACGGCTCCAGAGGCCGAGCCCAAGGCCCAGGGCCCCCCTCCCCAACCGTCGATGGCTTCAGAGCCATCCCCCCCGGGGCGCCCGCTCTCTGAGGACGATTCAGCAAGGTCCCAGGCCCAACCAGAAATCACTGCCGAGGGCCCCCTCCGCCCTGGGACGACTCCATCCCTGTCGTCCTCACCCGCCATCAGCGGTGGGGGTAGAACGGCGGTTTCCCCGGGGGCTACTCCATCGCCAGTTCAACCGCAAGAAAGTCGACCGATCAGGGAACCAGCGGCTCCCCCCTCCCCCCCAACAATCCCAGCAGCCCCAGTACCGCCGCCGACCATAGCCACGGCTCCAACCCCCTCGCCGTCGGTTTCAGCCCGGTCCAGTGGGGCTGAGTCACCCACCTTGGCGGTACCCGCTACAGAGCCGGCTACCCCCGAGAGCCTGGCTGGTAGTGGGGCCAGGGCCTCTAGTCCCCTGGCGGATACCACGGACTCCCCCACCGCCGACTGGGTCACCCAGTTAACCTCAGCCCTAGAGCAAGGATGGCACCCACCATCAGGGTTAACCGCTCCCCTTCGCTATACCCTCGCCCTGGATCCCCAGGGAGAAGTCACTGCCCTAATCCCCTTAACGGAACTGTCCCGAGCCTACCAAACCTTTCCTGGCCTACCCCAGGTGGGCCAAACGGTTTATCCCCTAGCGCTGGGTCGGGCGGTCACCGTAGAAGTGCAGTTTTTACCCTCCGGGGCCGTGCATATCAGGCCCATGGACCCCCTGCCGCCACCGCCCGGCCCTCCGACCAGGGAACCTCGCTAACTTTCCCACTGACTCCAGATTCGTCTCAATGATGGGGCCTAGGAGTGACGCTGGCGCTGGGCCTTGAGTTTGGCCTTACGCATCCGCAGCGTCGCCGTGGCCTTATCTACGGGGAAACCGGCCACCGGAATAACCTGATGCCTGCGATCGGCTTCCAAACGCTTCAGTTCTGTATAGTCAACCCAATGGATACAGTCCACCGGGCAGGTATCGATCGCCTCCTGAATCAAGTCTTCAGAGTCTCCATCCTGGCGATAGACCCGAGAACGTCCATAGTCAGGCTCTATGTAAAAGGTATTGCGAGCAACGTGGGCGCAGTGTTTACAACCAATGCAGGTAATTTCATCTACGTAAACGCCCTTTTGTCGCAGTTGCCCGCCGAGCTCAGGCTCCAAGCCCGTGCGGTCCTTAGCCTGACGCAGTTGCCCTCCTAGTTCCGGTGCCAGGCCGGTGGGGCGATCGCCCGATTGCGCATCGAAGTCCAACATTTGAGCTACCCAATCCGGTTTATCGGTAGATTCCTAAAACAGAAAGGGGCCTGTAGCCCCTTCCCTAACACCTCTATACGGCTCCGCCTAGCCGTTCCAGCGCTGCACCACTAGGCGTACAGAACCATCCTGATGAACCTGCTCCTCCGCCAGTTGAAAGCCCTGGCGGCTGGTTTCAGCCAGTACGGTGTTGTAGGCGTAGCGTTGGGTCACCCGACTGAGAAATCCATCCACGGTGAGGGGCTGCTGCCAGTACTGCAAATCGGCTACCAGCTCGTAGTCCTCGGTTTCAGGATTGCGGCGAAAGCCAATGTCGTAGCCGTTATCCTGAGAAATCACCACATCGGCCCATTGGGTTTGCCCCTGATACCCCCGCACCAGGCAGGGACCAGCTTTCCAATCTGCCCCCATATCCGTCAAAGCATGTTTGAGGGATTCCAGATTACGAATTTTGGTTTTAATTTGGCTAAAGTGTGACATCTTTGTTTCGCAAAATTATGGTTCAAAAAATGGGAATAAACACCTACCACTGACCATAGGCCACCGTAGAGGTAGCCTTATCCGCCAACTGCTGCTGGTGGACTTGAGCGTAATAATCCGAGGTGGTTTGCTGAGCAACCACAACTCCCAATTGCGCCTCAATGGCAGCGGTCACTTCAGCGCAAGAAGCACCCATAATACCGGTCACCATCTCCTTGACTCGGCCATCGGGATAGATAATGAACTCTAGGGTTTCCATCGTACTGGTTATAGACTTAAGCGACTCACAAGCGACCCATGGACCCATAGAACCCTGAAGAACGAGTCTGATTTGCCTCTATCCAGGTCAACAGGGAGTTCATACCCCTTGATCCTACTAAGAATTGCGCAAACTAGCCGACGTCCTTCATTAGGAAAGTCAATGTTTCTTATTGACCGGTGAGTGAAGATCTGGGTTAGATGTAGTGTCGCGTAACTTTTCAGGAGCGTCAAGGCAACTTTTGTTACAGATTGAAACGACGCTCGGGGTCCCGCTGGCCCAGCCTTTAACGGATTCAGAGCTGGCTCGCCGGGTCATGCAGCCCCCTCTGAGGGGATGCACGGTTTGCCGTTCTCTTGCCTTGGAGCTTTTTCGCAGGCAGGAGGGCTGTTCCAAGCCTAGGATCCTAGGGGCCTGGAACTAATGCTCCTCAGGGCAGGGTTAGGGAGGATACTGGGACAGGAGGCGAAGAGGAGGCTGGGTTGAGGGGCACGCGCATTCAATCCGGTTGTTGCCTCACCAACTCCGACTACCGTTGGGATTCAGTCTGAATAGGGACTAAATCTCATTTAAGACCAAAATAGCTACGTTGACCGACACTTTTAGGGAAATTCCATGGATGATAAAGAATTTCTTAAGGCTCTCAAACCAGAAATAATGATGGCCCGGCCCGGCAGCAGAATCAGACTTAAAGATTTTGATCCGGCCTATACAGGCACATTTAGCAAGGAAGAAGCGAAGGAAATGCTGGAAGAGGGCATCCAGGAACTAGCCCGATACCAAGATGTGCTGTATGCCCAAAACACCTATGCCCTGCTGCTCATTTTTCAGGCAATGGATGCCGCCGGCAAAGATAGCACCATCAAACACGTCATGTCAGGGATTAACCCCCAAGGCTGCCAGGTCTTTAGCTTTAAGCAACCCTCTGCAGAAGAGTTAGATCATGACTACCTTTGGCGCTCTTTCAAGGCTCTACCAGAGCGGGGACGCATTGGTATTTTTAACCGGTCCTACTACGAAGAAGTCCTGATCGTCCGAGTTCATCCTGAGATTTTAGAGCAGCAGCAATTGCCAGATAGTGCCAGGGGTAAACACCTTTGGCAGCAGCGTTTTGAGGAGATCAACAACTTTGAAAAATATCTGGTCAACAATGGCATTCTAGTGATGAAATTCTTCTTAAATGTCTCCAAGGAAGAACAGAGAAAGCGATTCTTAGAAAGGATTCGCCGACCTGAAAAGAACTGGAAGTTCTCTATAGCAGATGCCAGGGAGCGTCGATTTTGGGATGACTACATGGCTGCCTATGAAGATTGCTTCACCAACACCAGTACCGACTGGGCGCCCTGGCATATTATCCCTGCCGACAATAAGTGGTTTACCCGCCTAGCCGTGGCCAGTTTTATTTTTCATAAACTGAAATCTCTAAATTTGGCCTACCCCAAACTAGAAGACAACCATCTCGACCAGTTAGAAGCAGCCCGTGCCATGCTGGAGAATGAGTAGGGTCATAAAAAAACAGTACCCACTACACCCATCCAACCAGACTTGCTCCTGGTCAGGGCCAGGTCGTCAGGTGAGGTGACGGAACAGCCTGATGGCGGGCATTCATACCTTTGAGAGGATTGCCGCCGCCTAGGACCAAAGCTACGATCCGGTTCTGCATCAGGCACCGGTGTCCAGTAGGCAGGCTACACATCGCTCCTATGTTTTCAGAGATCGCCCTATTCCCCAACAGGTTTAATACTATAGCCACTCCTCCCGACCTGTGGCACAATACCAGCGGAGCACAGAAAACCCAAGGGCAGTCTATAGATTTCCCGTTGCAAGTCCTAAATTGAGGGTGTTTCCCTATGGCTTCTACCGCATTACCAACCTTGCCCAGCCTGGCAAGTTGGCTCAATTTTGATGAATCTAGCCTGCTGTTTCAACCTGACCTGGACTATCTGAGTACTACTAGCGTATCGGGTATCTTGGGCGCTCTGAGTCCTAGCCTGGCAGATTTGGTGACCGAGGTGGCCGGGTCCCTCGATGAGGTCGCCGGTCAAATTCTGGTTACTGCCGGAGTTTTTGAAACGACCCTACTGCTCCCCGATGGTACTACCTTCACCGACTCCTTTGATGCCCCCACGACTCTCAACAACCTGGCCAGCCTGGCCGCTATTACCAACGGCACCGTGACCCTGGTGGGCGGTATTTTGAACGCAGAAATCACCACGGGCGATCAATCCCTAGTGGTTGAAGACCTGGATGTGGCCGCCTTGGCCAGCACCTTTGTGCTGGATGTGATTAGCCGCATTGACACCACCATTCCCTTTGAAAAGGGCACCTTTATTCTGGCTGGGGATACCGTGTTTGGGCCCATTAGCGGCACGGTGGACGTGGGCGGTGGCGACCTCAACATTGATTTATCCACTCCCTTTGGCCCGTTAGTTGCGGACATTGATTTTGGGGAGGAAGCTGTCTTTCCCTTTCAAACCACCGCCCCGATTTTTGGCACCACCCTCAATATTGACGGCGTAGTTGATTTTAATGCGGGCAATGTGGTGGCCTCGGCGGGTTCCCTAGGCTCAATCACCATACCAATTTCTACCATTAGCGGCGCCCTGACCCTGGCCGATGGCATCGGCACTCTCACCGCCGATTTACCCATCACCGGCTTGCCCTTTGGCGGCACCATTACGGTTCCCGTTTCGGCGGAGTTTGAAGTCGGCCCCCTAGCGAGTGAGTTGGTGGCTGACTTTGTCCAGGATCTAACTCTAGATGCCACTATCACCGATGGCGTTCTAGAGGCCAGTTTGGATAGCCCCCTGGGCCTGTTTGAAACCACCTTTGATATCGTCGCCTTTACCCAGCAGGGGGCCGAGTTCTTTGCGGGTGTTGATGGGGTCATCGACATTGCCGATGGGCTAGTGGTGCTTGACCTCACCACTCCTGTGGGGGATATCAATCGCACCTTTGACCTGAACAGTGCTGCTGGACTTCTGGAGGCTCCTCTGGCAGGCCTAGTTTAGCTTCCCGGCACCCTCCTCCGGGCTGCCGCGCAGGACTCAGCTCATCCTCATCCTCCCCCATCAGGCTAGTAACCTGATTTAGTGTTTCTCATACCTTTGAGAAAGGCGTTGGGGGAGAGGATTAGCCTAAGGATTCATCATCATCGAGATCACCAGGGCACAGAATATCTCGGACTGGCGACCTCTGGGCCTAGGCGTCTGTTCTGGGTAAGCTCAAATTCTCCACCGCATCGGCATCTAACAGCCAGCGCAGTGCACCTACCGGGCGAATCAATCGAGCCGGATAGGCTTGGTCATCGGCCTGGGGGGCAAAGATTTGTTGCAGGGCAGCCCGCTTGTTGGCTCCCGCCGCTAGAAACATGACGCAACGGCTGCGGTTAATCAAGGGCACTGTAAACGTAATGCGGGGCTCTCCATCCTTGTTGCCCACTGTCACCAGGCGATCGCGCACTTGCAACGCCGGAGTAAAGGGGAAAAGTGATGCCGTGTGGCCATCATCTCCCATACCCAGCAAAATCAGGTCGAACTGGGGCACTTCATCGGGGGCAAGGCCCTGCAATCGACCGAACACCGATCGCAGGGTCGTTTCGTAGCTCTGGGCTGACTGTTCCGGTGCTCCCACTTCTGTGGGGGTTACAAATACCTGGCAGGAGGGTACCGGCACCCGATCTAACCAGACTTGCTTGGCCATGCCCGCATTGCTATCCGGGTGTTCAATGGGGACGTAGCGCTCATCCCCCCAGAACAGGTACAGCTTATCCCAAGGTAGGTTGGCTTGGGACAACTGCTGATAGAGGGGCTTGGGCGTACTGCCGCCCGCCAAGGCTAGGGTACAAAATCCTTGGTGGGCGACGGCGTCGCCCACTAGGGCTACCACCTCCTGTAGAGCTTTTTGCACCAGGGCGGTTTTATCTGGAAAAATTTCTACCATCGGGGTCGTCATCGGCGGCCTAGCCCACATTAGTTTCACAGGTTGTGCCTAGCAGGCTACCCTAACTTGAGTTCACCCACCCCTGACTTAAGCGAAATTACAGAAGTCAGTTGGGGTTTCAAAGGGGGCTTCGTAGGGGGGTGTCATGGAATTGCCGAGGCTGGTTGGGGGGAAGGGTGAGCCCCCCCAACGCCCTGCCTAGCCGTAACCAGACTCGGCCCCTTACCCCTGCTTTAGATGACTTTATGGCGATAAAAGGTTTAAAAAATGAAAAAGTTGTTAAGATAGCTTCGGGTTTCTCTACCAAGCAGTCATGGCTGTTGTAAACACCGTCCCCCCCGAAGTCATACAACAGGTTGCTGAGTATTTCACTGTGTTGAGTGAGCCGATGCGACTGCGTATTCTCAATTTGCTGCGGGATGGCGAAAAGTGTGTTCAAGAGCTGGTCGAGGCTACTCAAACCAGCCAGGCTAATGTGTCCAAGCACCTCAAAGTCATGCTCCAGGCCGGTATCCTAACCCGCCGTACCGAGGGTACTTCGGCCTACTACAGTGTGGCCGATGAGTTAATCTTTGAGTTGTGCGGCCTAGTTTGCGATCGCATTGCCTCTCGCATTGAAGAACAAGCCAAACAGTTTCGCAACTTTAGTTTGATGGCCCGCCCCTAGGTTGGCGAGCCGGTTAGCTAGGGCTGACAGCTAGGTTCGGGATGACCAGCGATGTCCGGGATAACCCGGGGAGACTAAGT
>DVEE01000141.1 GCA_015295885.1 Leptolyngbyaceae cyanobacterium M65_K2018_010 | reverse complement strand
TCACCACTGAACAGGTGAGGGCGTCGGGGGGCCGAAACAGCCCCGGTTGCGGCCGGGCCACTACAAAATTGGTCAGGCAAAGGTGCTGCAGGCCGGGTAAGGGGGCCAGGTATCGATTCACCCAATCGCTCAGCACCGGCACCGGCTTGGGTATTAAGAAGCGTCGTCCCCGTTTCAGGGGCAGGTAGCCGGTAATGGTTAACAGGTTCACCACATCGTCCATACCCAGCCAGTTCTGGGCCGGTTGAGGACAACGCTGCCCGATCCGTTCGGCCAACCTCAGGGCCGGTTCCCAAAGATAGTTATGAAAGGTCAGAATTAACCGGGTGCCAGGGTGGCAAAAGGGCTGCAGGCGCTGTAACACCGCTTGGATATCCCCCAGGTAGCCCAAAACCCCAGACAGCAGGATATAGTCGAACTGACGATGGTCTGGATCCAGTTGGGTCGGGGTGAGCTGTTCCCCATCCAACCCATAGAAGTGCAGGTGGGGGTGGTGTCGTCGGGCCAACTCCACCATGGCCGGGGCGAAGTCAAGGCCAACGCCTACTTGGGGATCGACGGCCCGGAGTAAGTGCCCTGCCCCACAGCCAATCTCTAGAACCCGGCTACCCGGGGGCACCAGGAACCGATGGAGACGGGCCAGATCGGCGTAATAGTAGCGATTGCGCTGCTGCCAGTAGTCCAGGCTGGGGGCCAGGTCATTGAAGTAGGCTTGCAGGGCTGCCTGTAAGCCAGGCTGAGCAGGGTTGGGGGGGAGAACCGCGGAACAGGTTGGTCGCACAGACGTTGCCGGTAGAAGCCGATGGAATCAGTGCCTATGCTACCTGATTTTGCCCCTGCTTCCGGGAAACCAGTGGGCGGGGTGATGCGACGGCGGCGACTGCTGCTATAACAATGGCTAGTCTCCTGGTATAGCTTGACCCCATGGTTCGGGATCTGTCTTCCTCCCCCCTACTGACCTTTGTGGTCAAACTGCTTGAGCCTGGGTTTAGCCCCGACCAATTGGAGGAGCAAGCCCAGTTGCTGCACGATGATCTGCAGGCCTTGAGCGACCTGCGGCGCACCCGGTTAACCTGCTTGTATAGCCAGCGGGGGCAGACCCGCGTACAGGATGGGGTGCAGTTTGAGGCCCCGGCCGATTACCTGCGCAGAATTCTCCGCCGCCTGTGCGATCGCCTCGAGGATCGTCCCCTAGAAACCCTTGTGGTGATCCAGCAGGGGCCCGTTAAGCTGGCGGTGCAGACCCATGAGGCAGACCGCTTAGCCAGCATTTTAGAGGCCGCCGAGGCCCTGATCCCCCCCGCCAGCCTCTACCGAGCTAAGCTGGATGCCTATATCCGCACCCAAGGCGAGTTATCCCCCGCCGAGGAAGCCAACCTGGAGTTATTACGGCAGCGGCTGGGGCTTTCGCCCCAAGAGGCCGAGGACCTGAAAGCGATCGCCCTGGGGCCCTACCGGACCCTGGCCGAAAAGAGCCAATACTTTGAATCCGTGCTGATGGCTGAACTGGCGCGGGAGTCGCCGCTCAGTGAAGCCACCTGGGAGTTGCTAGAAGAGGTGGCCGCCAATCTGAATCTACCCCTGGAGGTGGCCACCGCCCTTTACCACGACCATCTGCATCGCATTCAGGTGGAAGTAGAAGCGATCCGCCAGCGGGAGCAGGCGGCCGCGGAGGCGGCCCAACGGACCGCAGCGCAAGCCCAGGAGGCAGAACAACAGCAGCAACAACAGTTAGGTCGCCAGCAGCAACTGGACCAGTACCGGGAGATGGTGCGGCAAATTCTCCAAACGACCCTCTACGCCCCTGACTTTGACCAGGGTCGGTTAGAGCAGGCGCGGCGCCTGTGGAAGATTGAGGCCAAAGAGGCCTTGCAAATGGAGGAGGCCATCCGCAGTGAACTCTATGGATCGATCCAATCCTCCCTAGATGTGGACTATAGCCGTTTGCGTCAGTTGCTGTGGGGGCAATTGTGGCTAGAGGCAGACCAGGAAACGGAAAACGCCATTCTTAAGCTGTTGGGCCACCAGATGCAGCCCCTGGACCGGGAAGCCATCATGCACTTACCCTGTATCGACCTACTCACCATTGACCAACTGTGGAGTCGCTATAGCAATGGGCGGTTTGGGTTTGCGGCCCAGGTCAAAATCTTTCAGCAGGTCGATCGGCGACCGGCCGACTTTCTCCGGGCGGTGGATTGGCGTGGGCCTTTGCTCAGTTTAACCGTTGGGGTGAAGCCCTACAAAAGTCTGCAGTTTAATGCCAGTGCCCCCCAGGGCCATTTACCGACCTGGCGGTGGTGCTGCCCCAGCCTAGAGAGTGGCTACGAGGTCAGCGAAGCAGTGGTGGACACCCTGTGTGGTCATTTGCAAAAATGCTTTGCCATGGAAATTCCCCCGCTACCGATGCCCCTAACCGCCCTGGGGGGCGAGTAGTGCGCCATGGCCCCTACCCCCGCTTGGACCCTGAACGATTTAGCTCATCTGCTGGAGGGTGAAGAATGGCAGGCGGCGGATAAAGTCACCCTGGGGTTGCTACGGGCCGCCGTAAAGCTGAACGGGGGCAGCTTAACTGCTCTGGATTTGGCCCAGATGCCCTGCTCCACCCTATTTGCCATCGATGCCCTTTGGACCCAGGCCAGCTACGGTCATTTTGGCTTTTCCGTGCAGCAGCGCCTCTATGAGGATTTGGACCGGGGTTTTGACCCAGCTAGCCTGAGTCCCTGGAATCCCCACCCCTTCTGCCAGGCGGTGGGTTGGTTGATGCTCACCGTGCCTCGTCCGCTGGCCTTCTTTAAATTCTATGATTTCCTCGACTTTAGCCTCGACGCTCCCCAGGGCCACCTGCCGGCCCTCTGGTATTGGCAGTTAACCTGGTGGGAATCCCTCCAAACCGGGGGCCTGGGAACTGGCCGGGGCGGCGGCTTTGCGGATTTAGCTCGGTTGGATGCCCTGATGCTGCGCCTGGCCCGCTGTAGCCAGGAGTAGCCCCCTAGAGCCGCCGAACTGGCTGACGCCGATACCATTCAGCTAAGCGGTGGGGATTTACCCCTAGGCCGTAGGCCAGAATCATCACTTGATTAACCAGGGTGGTGCGCAGAATGCCTAGGGTTTGCCAACGGCGACCGGAGGTCAACACCTGGGCTGGCGCGATCGCCACCCGGCCCTGTCGCCGCAGCCGTCGCACTAGTTCAAAGTCTTCCATGATCGGGATCGGAGGGAACCCCCCGAGCTGGCGAAACACCTCAACCCCCATGAACAGGCCCTGATCGCCGTAGGGCAGTTGTAGCCAGCGCGATCGCAACTGTACGCCCCACTCCACCCAGCGTAGTCCCCAGTCGGGGGCATCAATGGCCAATGCAAAGGCTCCGGCCACTACCCCTGGCTGGCTGAGGGTGCGCCGAATGTGGCGGTCAAACTCTGGCGGTAATAGGGTATCGGCATGTAAAAAGAGAAGTATTTCGCCCCTGGCGGTGGCCGCCCCCCGGTTCATCTGGTGGGCCCGTCCCCCCTCCACCGCCAGTACCCGAACCTGCTGCTCAGTGGCCAACCCCACGGTGCCGTCGGTACTACCGCCATCGGCCACAATGATTTCTAGATTTTCTCCCTGGGCCACGGCCTGGAGGGTTCGAGGCAGAGTCTGGGCTTCATTCAGGGTGGGAATAATTACCGAAATTCTGGGGGCCGCCGCCGGGAAGATGGGGTTGGGCCAGTCCAGGTGATGGGTTGCCAAGCAGCTAAGTCCTCCGGTCTATCCACATCGGTCAGGGTGGGCAAAAAGGCCGGGGTCAGCCCCAGTTGACGGGCTTGGGCCAGGGTTTGAGCCAGCACCGAGGCCGTACTCCAGGCAATCCCCTGAAATAACCTGGGCCAAAGCTGCTTGAGCCCAATCAGATAATAGCCGCCGTCCTGGGCCGGGCCTAGCACCAGGGGATGGTTTTCTAGGGCTGTAAACCCCTGCTCCAGGATACCGGCGTTTAGGCCAGGGCAGTCGGTGCCGACGGCGATTGCCGATCCATAGCCCTGGTCAAAGGCAAAGCGGAAGGCGGCGGTCAAGCGATCGCCTAAATCCCCCTGGGGCTGAGCCTGATAGATCAACCCCTCCCCCAGCCAGGTTTGCATCGCCGCCTCCGTTGCCCCCGTATACCAAAGGTTGAGGGCCAGCGAACGCTGGCTCTGCAGAATCCGTCCCTGGGCCACGGTATGTTCCGCTAGCTGGCGATAGACTTGGGCGGCTCCCTCGGCCCCCAGGGCCGGAATTAGCCGAGTCTTGACCTGACCTGGCTGGGGGTAGCGGGCCAGGAGGATTAAACAGT
>DVEE01000296.1 GCA_015295885.1 Leptolyngbyaceae cyanobacterium M65_K2018_010 | reverse complement strand
CCCACCCACCCCTATGCCTACCATCGTCGATATCGCTGTCAATACCGAAGGCTTCTCCACCCTGGTCGCTGCCGTCCAGGCCGCGGGTTTGGTCGAGGCTCTGCAGAGCCCTGGCCCCTTCACGGTCTTTGCCCCCAATGATGCCGCCTTTGCCAAACTCCCTCCCGGCACGGTGCAAACCCTGGTTCAGAACCCGCCCCAACTGGCTCGCATTCTTACCTTCCATGTGGCGGCGGGCAAATACACCAAAGACGACCTGATCAAGATGGGGCAAGTCGAGTCCCTGGAAGGGGCTCCCATTCCCATTGATGGTACGGAGGGTGAAAAATGCCACGGTGATCGCCGCCGACATCGAGGCCGATAACGGCATTATCCATGTGCTGGATAACGTGATCTTGATGGGGTAAGTCACTCGCCGGTTGGGAAAGCCGATTGGGAAATTAGTTGGCCGCCCACGGCACCCGACGCAACCAGCGGTGGAGCATTCCATGGGTGGCGCGGCAATCGTAGAGGGCAATCGTCCTAGCAAATCGCCCCGGGAAGAATTCATCCACCGGCTGGATGCCCCCTGTAACTGGGACAGGTCAACTGGCGGGCCTAGGCTAGATGGCTGCAGGCTACCTCAACGGGCTGGGGAGATGCTGACTCTAAGAGTATCCGTTGACAACCTCAGTCCCCATTCACCGACTGAGCTTTCCCCTCTCCATGCTCCCATCCTTTAACCCTCCCTCGGGTCTATGGTTATCCCTAACCCAGGTCATGCCTGCCTTAGGGGCTCTGCTGGTTTTGGCGGGATGCTCGGTTGTACCTAACGCTGCAGCTTGGCCGACCCTAGTCAAAGAATCGAGCTCTGGAATTGGAGTTTCTATCAAGTCCGCTTAAACGGCCACAGTTAGGCTTGAAAAGCCTGCCACCAATGGAAGTGGGTCAAGCCTGAGATCAAGTCGGTGAGGTTATGGGAGTTGTACACAGCGTCGCTCCACCTGTTCGAGTAGGTCATCAAGGGTCTCAAACACCTGGTTCGCTAACGCTTCGTTGAAATAGGTCAGAGTCGCAGGAGCACCCGCCTAGCTTCAACTACCCCCTATGCCGACTGGCTACCCAATGGCCCCAGATAGTGGTCAACGCGTTGGCGGGTTTGATCCACAGAGAGTCCTTGGGTCCAGTACTCCACCAGGGCGTGGCCAAAGGCCCAGGCCGCCTGGTCCGGCTGGCTATTGTGCTCTAATAGCAGCGGCCATAGGGCTAGCAAGTCTAAGCGGGCGGTCGCTGGGGCTAGCAATTTGTGGAGATCGTAGGCGAGCTGGAGTTTGCCGATGACTACGGGGAGTTGCTCGATGGGAATTTGCTCGGCCAACAGGTAGGCCAGGTTAGGGGTTCCCGTAGTCAGGGTGGCGATGAACTGCAGAACTGGACTCTTCAAGAAGCTAGCCAGCCCCTGGGTGGTACTCATCTGAAAGCGGTAGCGTTCAATCAGACGGGCGGCGGCAGTGGCTTTGGCCTCCCGATCGCGCAAAAACCGGGCTAAGCGCAGTTCCTGAGTCGGGTCGATCAGTTCCGCCAGAGCCGTGGCCAGTGCCTGGGCATTCCAGGCCTGGCGCTGACTGGCGCGATCGGAGGTGACCAGGGGCAACACCCGATCGCAGGCCTCCCCCAGTTGATCTTGTCGATAGCGAGTGGCTTCCCGAATAGCGATTTCCTTGGGGCGTTCCCCCCATTGCCAGTCGTAGGGAGGATTCCACTCGCGCCAAGGGCGCAGCCGATCCACCTGGGTGACTACCGCGATCGCCCCCAGGTCGGGCACGGCCTGGCGCATATCCTGGAGCAAATCCGCATCCATTTGCAGGGCCGGATCCAGGGCGGGGGTCACCAGAATCAAGAGATCTGCCTGGTGGGCCTGATCCACCAGCAGCTCCCGGTAATCTTGCCGATGCACCTGCTCGTAACCGGGGGAATCCCAAATGGTCAGGGTTTCCCCCGTCTCCAACTGCCAGTGGTAACGGCGAATGGTATCGGTGCTGGGCAGCACATCCACCTCGGCCTGGTCCGCCTCAAACAGCGTATTAATCAAACTGCTTTTGCCAGCTCCGGTGCGGCCAACCAGCAAGAGATTCAGCGGCGTTTGGGCAACCTGCTCGAGGGGTTCGGCCCGATCGAGTATTTCGCGCAGGGTTTGGGTTTTAGCCTGGGGCGGGGGTGGGCTAGCTTCCCGAGGCCCGGACAGCGGGGGCAGGGTGCCCCCATAGAGGGCCACGGCCTGACGGTAGAGATTGCGGAGGGTGGCTTCTCGCAGGAGCGCACTCAGGTTGCCTAGCAATTGCTGGTGGGCCAGGTCACTGGTGGGTTGGCTGAGGGTGCGGGCGGCCGCCGCCGCCGGGTTCAGGAACCACTGGGCCCAGCCCCAGGCCTGCCACAGTTTACGGGCGGAGGGCTCCCACTGGCGATACACTTCGTAGCCCTGGACCGCTTGACCGACGGTCACCTGGCCCAACACCGGCGATAGGGTTGCCAGCCATGGTTCCAGCTCATCAACGGTGCCGCGCAGGAGCCCATAGGCATCTGGAACATAGAGGTTGAGCAGGGGATACTTAACCTCTGGGTGGTAGGCATGGGCCACCGCCATTACCACCTCTCGACACCGCTGCCAAAACCCCGGCCAGTCTTCCCACGCCGGCGGATCTTGGCGGGCCGCTTCTAAAATGGCTTCCAGGGCGGCTTCTGCCTCTGGGTTAGCTAGGTTTGAGGGCACAGCCGTAGCACTGGCCGTTTCCAGTTCGGCCTGGGCCTGTTGCAGGGCGGTGGCCAGGGGGGGCCGCACCGGTCGCAGCCAGTGGGCCAGTAACCACCGCCAACCTACCAGCAGCACTACGATCACAGCCCACAGCCAGTTCAAGCCCCAGGCCTGAATTTGCAGCCCGGCGGCGATGACCATCAAGCCCACGATGGCCAGGGGCGGCAGGGCCAGTAGGACCCACTGCCAGGGTTGAATTCTAATCATGGCGGCCTTCCCTTAGGAGATAGCCCTAGTCTAAGCAACCGACAAAGGGCTGGATAGGGCCGAAAAGCCGAAGCAAAATGGTGGGAGTACCGAGTCGGTCAAGCGTCTGCCCCTGGCAGGTCAATCGGCGGAAGGGCCGATCGCGTCCCGACCGCAACCGCCTGAGATGGCCCGTTGCGATCGCCCTCCTAGGGAAGCTGGCAGGGGATTTCAACCCTACTCCGCCCAGTTCATTAGGACAATCCCAAATTAGGGCAAAGCCTAGGAGCAACTAGGCAAACCAGCCTGAAATGGATAGGGATCAAGGCAATCCCGGTTAGCATAAGTACTTTTACCGATTCCAAATCACGTTTATGAGGCGGCCAAAAAGTGTTCATAAAACTTAAGTGAATCTTTCTTTGATGAAGGGTATTTAAGGGTGAGCCCGTAAAATCAGCCCCTTTGGCCCTCGACTTTCGAGTTAGGCCGGGAAGAAACGTTAGGGGGAGACTTACCCCGAAACAATCCCTCAAATTACTTAATAAAATTCTCAGGGGGGTGATGATAGGATTTCCTCAATTAAGCCATAAGCTTTTCTTTACTATTGCTGGTCGTTGTTTCTGGAGAGCATAGCCATGTCTGAAACCCTTGTTGGTGTCAAACCTGAGACTCGTAATCACAAAGGATTCTTCGTTCAAGACGGTAGCTACAATCTAATCAGCATTGAAGCCTCGGGATGGGCCTTGATTTGTGTTGATGATGCGGTTTGCCATTACGTCGATCCAGACAATCTGTTAATACCTAACAGTTGATGCCTGACCGTCAGGGTTAAAACCCTTGGACCCAGAGGCTATCGACCCTGGAAATTACTGAATAGGCTTTCGGCGGCTGTTTCCTAACCGGAATCAGTCGCCTTTCTGTTGGCGGTGAATGCTGTTAGGGACTCAAAGGCAGGCACCCAGTCTGATTAATGAGCAGGGGGGCCACTCCCTCCACCCCCACCCGCATCTTCTATTTCATGGCACCCGCCTACTGAGCCGGGGCAGGGGGTAAACTATTCTGAAAGGTTCCGGCAACTTGGATCGGCTCCAGTAGCCCAAACGCACCCATGAAAGACTGGTTATCTCGCACGATTAGTTGGATTTTGGTGGTCGATTTAGCGGTGGTTCTGGCCAGTTTTATCTGGTTTTTAACCGCGGTCATTGGCAAGAGCATGAATCTCAATCTGGGCTTAGAGCTTTGGTATGCGCTGTGGAACCCGCTCATCCTGCCGGCCCTGAGTCTACTCATGGCCGGTGCCATCGCCAGCGGGATTGTCGGTTGGCTTGGCCGGCGCCTCAATACCGATCCTTCCTGAATCATCCTGGCCGAGGGGCCTAGGGCCACAGCCGTTGGGTGCGAGAATACCAACGCAAGAGTACCCGGGCTAAATGGTGGGGATGGTGGCGAACGGTAAGATCCTGGCGCTCTTCCATCACATTGGCGGCAATAATGCGGCGCCCCGAGGCCATCACCGCCTCCCGATCCAAAATCACCGGCCCCACTCCTTCCCGGGCGTAGTGGCGAATCACCGCTTCGCAGGGGAGGTGCTTCTGGACCAGGACGGCGTCAAACAAATAACGCCCACAGGCCGTATCCAGGGCGCGAATGTGGTCTGACACCGAAAACCCCTCCGTTTCTCCGGGTTCCGTCATGATGTTACAGATATAAATGCGGGGCACCCGCCGGGCTGCAATGGCTTTGACCAGGTCTGGAACTAGCAGGTTAGGAATAATGCTGGTGTACAGGCTGCCGGGCCCAATCACAATGTAGTCGGCCTCCTCGATGGCCCGCAGGGCCCGCGGCAGGGCCGGCGGGTTAGGCGGCAAGCAACCAATCTGCACAATCCGGCGACGGGCCTCGGCAATTTTGGACTCCCCGACAATGCGGCGACCATTATCGAGCTCAGCCCAAAGTTGCACATCGGTGAGGGTGGAGGGCAGCACCTGCCCCCGCACGGCCAAAACCTTTGAACTCGCTGCGATCGCCTGCTCGAGATCCCCCGTGATTTCGCTCATGGCGGTGAGGAAAAGATTGCCAAAGCTATGACCCACTAAACCGCTACCGGCTTCGAAGCGATACTTAAACAGTTCGGTCAGCAGTTTTTCCTCATCGGCCAGGGCCGACAGGCAGTTACGAATATCGCCGGGGGGGAGCACCCCAATTTCCCGCCGCAACCGCCCAGAGGATCCGCCATCATCGGCTACGGTGACAATGGCCGTGATGTTCGCACTGTATTGCTTGAGCCCCCGCAGCAGGTTCGATAGGCCGGTGCCACCGCCAATCACCACAATTTTGGGCCCCCGCGACAGCCGTCGCTGGGTTAACAGGGCATCTAACAGGGCCTCTTCTTGGCCTGGGCTCAGTACATCGGTAATCACCCCCACGGCACGGGTTTGGCCCCAAAAGATCAGCCCTACCCCCAGCAAAATGCCCAAGGGTCCGCTGATGTAGCTGGGGACGTAGGTGGTAAACAGCCTCAGCGCCGCGCCCAGAAACCGACCGGTATAGAATACCGGCGTTAATTTCAGCCAGATCATCACCCCCACGCCCACCAGCAGCACCCCGGCCACACTCAAAAATAGCCACCGCTTCACCAGTAAGCCAGGGGCTAACCACCAGAGCCAGCGGTTAACTCGACGGGAAACGGGTGGACTCTGAGGGCGGTTAACCCGGCGTCGCAGGTAATCCAGGGGGGATAACAAGGGTTTAAGCCGCATTAGCTAGAAGGTCTATGGCAACTAGGGTTAGGGGGGTCAAAAGGGGCAATTCCAGGTATAGTTTGTGGCCCAGGGGCAGACGGTATGCCGCAGGCTGAGGAACAGGAGCCGACTCCAGGGCTGTAGGGCTAGACGCGCTGGGGACCTGCCAAGCGCCGCTTAGCCTTGAGCCGACCGCGACCCCAGGGGCCAGGGCACAAGGGTCAGGGCCATACCTGAGTCAGATCCGTAGGCCCAGGGTAATGTTTTTAACTCAGGGGTACTCAACCCTTGCGCCTTTGATTTTAGCGGCAATTGGCCCAGCCCGACCCGGCCGTCCCTAGTCGAGTATCCCTATCGCGGGGTTCAATTCCCGCTACACTGGGCCCAGGTCAGATCTCAACCTTGATGAACATCTATGGATGATGCTAGGGAAACCCCTGTGAACCCTTTGCAACTCGACCCAGGGCAGGTACCTCTCTACGCCCCTGGTGCGATCAGCCCAGACTGCGATCGGGACGTTTTGCTGGAACTCAAGGGCATTTCTAAGCGCTTTGGCACCAATCAGGTGCTCGACAATATTGATTTGACCGTCTACCAAGGCGAAGCCGTGGCCATTATTGGGCCTTCGGGCACGGGGAAATCCACCATTCTGAGAATTATTGCTGGCCTGCTGGCCCCCGATGCGGGCGAAATCTACGTGGCGGGCAAACGGCGGGAGGGCCTGATTGAGGATTCCCCAGACCCGGTGGGCATTGGCATGGTCTTTCAGCAAGCCGCCCTCTTTGATTCCCTGACCGTCGATGAAAATGTGGGGTTTTTGCTCTATCAGCATTCCAACCTACCGACCCGACAGATTAAGCAACTGGTGGAAGAGGTGCTGGAGATGGTGGGTCTACCTGGCATCGGCAACCGCTACCCGGCGGAGCTATCCGGCGGGATGCGCAAACGGGTCAGCTTTGCCCGAGCGATTATTGCTAACCCAGATAACCCCAAAGACCGCCCCGCCCTACTGCTCTACGATGAGCCTACAGCGGGTTTGGACCCCATCGCCTCCACGGTAATCGAGGATCTAATTCGGGACATTCAGCGCAGCCATGGCTGTAGTTCCTACGTGATTGTGACCCACCAAAACGGCACCATTCGACGCACTGCCGATCGGGTTATTTTTCTACATTGCGGCAAAATTCAGTGGAGTGGCCCGGTCACGGCCATTGATACTACCGATAACCCCTACGTGCGGCAATTCTTTAGCGGGCAAGTGGAAGGGCCGATTCAGCTGGTGCCCTAGGCGGGCGGCCCAATTCACCAACCGCCCGATAAACTGAAAGATTGGAAACCAAACCAGGGCCGGTGAAGGCCAGACTGAGGCAAGGTGATGCGGGAACGGGCGATACGAGAAGGTTCCGTAGGGCTGTTAATCCTAACCGCCGTGGCTCTGTTTGGTGGCTTGGTGCTTTGGCTGCGAGGGTTTGACCCCCGCCGGCAAAGCTACCGGGTCACCTTTGTGTTTGACAATACCCTGGGTATGCAGGAGGGCACAGCGGTGCGCTTTCGGGGGGTACGGGTGGGGCGGGTGCTGGGAATCAGCCCGGATTCCAACCAGGTCAAGGTGGCCGCAGAAATTACCCAGCCCGACCTGCGCATTCCCAGTGATTCCCGCATTCAGGTCAATCAATCGGGCCTGATTGGCGATACCACCATAGACATTACGCCGGTGCGATCGCTCAGCGGCACGGAAATGGCGCTGACTCCCTTTCAACCCCACTGCAATAGCCAGGTGATTATTTGCGATGGCGACCAACTGAAGGGCCAGATCGGGGCCAGCTACGAATCGCTGATTCGTTCCGCCGAGGGATTAGCCAACGCCTTTGCCGATCCTGAACTGATCGGCGATCTAAAGCAGACGCTCGGCAATGCCGCCACCTTTACCGAGCAAGGCATTCTCCTGACCGAGGAGTTGACCACCCTATCCCGGCAGCTGCAAACCGAGATCGGCCCCCTGCTCACCTCTGCCAACCGGGCCACAGACAATGTGGGCAATGCGGCGGCCCAGTTTGAAATTACGGGCCAGGCGATCAACGGCCTGATTGGGGATAACCGGACTACCCTGATCACCACCCTAGACCACATCAATCGCAGTGCAGCCCACCTAGAAACCATTCTGGCCACCCTGGAGCCAGCCATTCAAAGTGGTCCGTTCTTAGCTAACTTAGAAGCCCTATCGGCGGACGCCGCGGCGGCCATGGCGGATATTCGCACGATGACTTCGACCCTGAACACCCCCGAAAATTTGGTCATGCTGCAGCAGACCCTGGATTCTGCCCGTAGTGTCTTTCAAAGCGCCTACAAGGTGCTGGCCGATGTAGACGAGTTAACGGGGGATCCGGTGCTGCGCAACAATATTCGCAATTTGATTAATAGTCTCAACCAGTTGGTTTCCCTGACCCATCATCTGGAACAATCCACCCAATTAGCTGAGGCCCTCTCCACCCCCAACGGCACAGCGGTCGAGCGCATCCGCTTTCAGCCCCTACCGGCGGCCATGACCGACCGGCAGGGGCCCAGTCTCTCCTCTGGCAGCCGCTGGATTACCTATAACGGTCAACACTACCGGGTTGATCTAGGGACACGTTGATGTGAAAAGACCCAAGATGTGAAAAGACCCAAGCCTGGTGGGACAACCTCAGAGGCGTCGCCCCGCCTACTCCCAGTCCCGGGCACCCAACCGCGGCCGCTTGGGTCGGGGTATGGGGGATTCTAGCTGTAAATAGTTGGTCAGCCAAAATACACCCAGGTAAAAGGGGCCCGTATCCAGCAGCGCCGCGATCAGCTTAAAGGCATAGCCGTAGCCAATAAACCGCATCAGTTGGGGCCAGAGGCTGCGATCCGCCTCCACCGGCAGAGCACCGGCCAGAAAGTGGGTAATCAGTACTACGGCTACGGTATCCACCAGTTGGCTAATCAGGGTGGAGCCATTGTTCCGCAACCACAGGTGTTTACCATTGGTCAAATCCTTCCAAAAGTGAAACAGGTAAACATCGACAAACTGAGCGGTTAGATAGGCGGCCATGGAGGCCGTAACCGCCCCAAAGGTTAGATTGCGGATTTCAAAAAACACCGGCAGCCGACCCGCCGCATCGCGGATAACTTCCCCCGTGGCCGGGTCGGTGGGTTCAAAGCCAGGCAGCGCCCCTCCCAGCCAGACAATAAACAGAACCCAAAGATTCAACACCAGCCCCACCCAGACCACCTGGTTGGCTCGCTCTTTGCCGTAGAGCTCTGAAATCAGGTCGGTGCAGAGAAAGGTCAGGGGATAGGGCAAGACCCCGACCGCAACGGTGACGGCAAAATCTCCCCAGGTAAAGACATTGACAAACCGGCTAATGCCCAGAATGTTGAGCATCCCTAGGGTGCCTAGAAACAGGCCAGAGAGGATCAAGAACACCACCTCGCGGCGGCTGCGAATGTACTCTGGCACCGCCTCAGCGGTGACCGCGTAGGGAGGAACTTCGGTTTTCATGGGAACTGGTCGAAAGGCCGTATCTAACCCAGCTTAGCAATGGAACTAGCCTGTTTCGAGACCAAAACCATTGGACTTTTATGGTCCAAGGATGGAGACACCCCCCTAGGTGAAGGTTTCACCCACCTGGAGGTGACTGCCATTGATAAAGTCTGCTCCGACCTGGGCCTGTTTGCCACTGGGCTTAACCTGCCACAACAGGAGCAACCCCTGACCGGTTTTAACCACCGGCCCCTGCCCTTTGAGCAGGCCTACCAGGGTGCCCGGGGCCGCTTCGGCGGTGGCGGTGGCCAGGGCCTCGACGGTGGCACGCCCCTGGGTCAGGTCGGGGGGCAGTTGGTCCCAGTAGGGATCGTCCAGGGGGGCCGTGGCTAGCACTTTCAGGGGCTGGTGGCGAAATTGGGTCACCCCGTTGGGATAAAAGCCCCGCACCTGGTTGTGGAGGGCGATCGCCGGTCGGGACCAGGTCAGCCGGTAGTCCTGCTTTTGGATCAGGGGGGCGTAGGTGGCCAGGGCCTCATCCTGGGGTTCGGGAGCCAGGCTGCCCGCCCCAAGACGGTTGAGGGTTTCCACCAGCAAATCCGCACATTGTTGGGCTAGGGCCGCCGCCACCTGGTCGCAATTATCCAGTAGTCCAATCGACAGGTGGGACTTGAGCAGCATAGGGCCGGTGTCCAGGCCAGCATCCATCTGCATGGTGGTCATGCCGGTGACGGTTTCCCCGTTCACCAAACACCATTGAATCGGGGCCGCCCCCCGGTAGGCCGGCAGCAATGAGCCGTGGCCATTGATGCAACCCAGACGGGGCATCTCTAAAATCCGCTGGGATAGAATTTGCCCGTAGGCCACCACCACAAAGGCATCGGCCTGGAGCGAGGCAAGCGCCCGCAGGGTGTCCTCATCCTTTTTGATGCGCGGCGGTTGGAACAGGGCGCAACCGGCCCGCTGGGCGACCTGCTTAACCGGTGACGCCTCCACTTGGTTGCCCCGGCCTCGACGTTTGTCAGGTTGGGTGACCACCGCCACCACCTCAAACCCGGGTTCAGCTAACAGCCGTTCCAGGCTAGGAACCGCAAACTGAGGGGTACCCAAAAAGACGATGCGCATGGCCTGGTTTCACCTATCTAGGGGGCTGGGACAAGGGAACCTAGCGGGGCACAATGCCAATTTCAATGCGCTGGTTCCGGGCTTGGGTGCCCGCCGCCTCACCGACGGCCGTGGGGCGAGTTTTGCCATAGCCCAAGATCACCCAGCGAATGGCTTCGGCCTCCAACTGGGGGGCGAGGTACTGTTGGATGGCTAGGGCCTGCTGGAAGGTTAGTTGGCGGGCCTGGTCGGCGGCCAGGGGGCCGTCGGTGTGGCTGCCAATCAACAGGGTGACTGGGCCGTAGCGGCGCAGATCCGGCACAATGGCGTCTAACCATTGCTGGCCCGCTGGCGTTAAGCGGCTGCTTTGGGGGACAAAGAGCAGGGCACTGGGTAGGAAGATGCGATCGCTGACCCGGGAAAACTCCGGTTCCTGGTAGGGGGCCGCGGCGGTACTACCTAACCCGTCAGGGGCGGCGGCCGAAGGGGCAGGGGTGCGGCCAGGGGGCTCCGCTGGGGGGGGATCGGCGGCCGAGCCCGCCGGGCCAGTCAGCCGCTGTAACTGCTGCAGGCGGCTTTCTAGGGATCCCACGGGGGGTTGTCCTAGCTGACTTTCCAACTGAGTTAGTTGCGCTTCAACTCCGTCTAGGGTCTGCTGCAAGGTCACCAGTTGGCTCTCCAGTTGTTGGCGTGCCGTCGCTGAGAGCTCTGGGGGGGGCGGTGCCGGGGCAGCGGCGACGATCGGACTCTCGCTGACGGCGATCGGGGTCGAGCCATCCCCTTGCCACCAACGCGGGAGCTGGCGCAGTTTGCGGATCGTTTCGCTCGTCCGTCCCATGACCCGCTCCTGCAGGGGTGGCTCGGGATTCTGGGAGGGCCATACCTGGGCCACCAACGCCCCCGCTAACCAGCCCAGGCTGATACTGGATCCCAGGATTAACGCTCTCACCAGCAGGATCCAAAGGCGGTGCAGCCCGGCCAGGGGCCCAGCAGTCGTGGACGGTTGAGGGACCGAAACCGCCGGCGACTGCGGTGGGTGATCTGCCGACGCAGGGCCAGGGGGGATGGGAGGCAGATCGGAGGGGTCAGTCATCACCGCAGGGAGCCGAATCACGGCAGGGAACAGTTGAGCAAAGGGGAGGCTGAGGAGCGGCTACTGGGGCCAACCCTCCCAGGGGCTAACCTCGAGCACACCGGTTTCAGAAAAGACCACCTTAAAATCCGCCTGCCCGGTATCGCTGGGGGTCTGACTAGCGGCGGCAGAGACCAACCCGGGCAGGGGAGTCTCTTGGGCCAGAGAGCCTGCAGCGGCGTTAACGGGCTCGTAGCCGATGATGTCACCGTCGGCCGTCAGCCTCACCCGGTAGGTCAGGGCGGCCGGGGCAGACCGAGGGCTGAGTTGAGCTGCGATGCGATCGTACAGGGTACGGTTGAGCTGGCGCAGCTGATCCGGATCGGTAATTTTGACGGCCAGGGGAGGTAACGGGTTAGCCGCTCTGGGCTCAGAATCTGGCGAGGGCTCACGCCAGGGGGAGGCCAGAACCTGGCCAGTGGGGGTAAAAGTAACCAAAAACTGAGCGACCGGATCCTGCCCTGGGGGGGCGGCGGGTTCTGGCCCAAGGGTGAGCGCCGGTAACGGGGTGCGGTCTACCTCGGCCAGGGCCCGGTCATTGGCATACTTATAGCCCAGCAGGTCGCCATCTTCGGCCACCACCACCCGATAGGCTAAATCCCCACTGGGTGGAGAATCTAGCTGCCAGGCTGTTTCTAGGCGGCGAGTCAGTTGGTCTTGGAGTACAGCCATTTTTTCTGGATCAACAATGACCGGGGCGGCGGCCAGTTGTTCGGGATTGCTCAAGCCGGCCTCAGCCCCAGTGGGGGGTGCAGTGGGGCTATCTGGGTTAGACACCGCAGAGCTAGTCTCAGCCGGGGTATCGGTCTGCCGACCCGGAGGAGCGGGTTCGAACTGGGGCGGCGGTACAAAGAAGAGGGCTAATCCCGCCGCCGCCAGGGCAGCGGCCCCTAGGACAGCGGGGGCCGCCCGCTTAGTCATTGGTTCCGCCGGTTTCACCAACCGCCGAGACACCGCCTGGAACTGCGCGGTTAAATCCGGTAAGGTCTGGGTATCGGCCAGCAGTTGATCCACCGTTTCCATCAGGTCAAAGAATTGCACGGTAGTCAGCGGAATATCTAGGGGCGGCAGGGCCGTAGTATCCAGGGCTGGTTCCCCGATGGGGTGCTGCCGCACAATCAGATGGTGGTTATGGTGATCCCCTGGTTTCAGCGCCACTATGGGCGCTGGGGTGCCCGGCGTCTGGGCCGGCCGAGTGACCCCACTGAGCAACTCCTGACCGTAGCCACTCACCGCCGCCACCAGGCTATCTAAAAACTCCCGCCCCCCGGTCAGGGTGATATCGGTAACCCCGGGTAATCGACATTCCGCATTCATCAGAATGGTCAGTGGGGAAAAGGGATCATTCGCGTTCGCACTCAGGCCCTCCAGCACCAGGTTGCAGTAGGGCAAGGTGTACTGACGTTTAATAGTCATGCCACCTCTCCATCAAACAAACTGCTCCATAGCCGCTGAGTACCCAACACTCCCGAACAGAGGAGCAATTGCTCCAGGAGCTGAATGGCCAGTTCATCGAGTTTTTCATCGGTGCTGTAGGCGATTACCCCGGCTCGGCGGGGATTCATGCGCGCTCGAAAGTGGGTGCGAAAACGCGTCAGGTAATCCGCCAGGCGCAGGTGATGATCAAGAGAAAGCTGCTTGTCCTGCAATTGCTGATAACCCGTTAGCAACTGCCGCAGTAGCACCGTCAACCGGCGGGCGAGGTTGCCCACGATGGCCACGAGCGCCTTAGCCTCGTCTAGGGCCATGGGGCGTCGTTGGCTGTAGCGTCGCATGGGGTTAGTGCTCCGCAGCAGCCATAGATTGACCCGTCCCTTCACCAGGCTATCGAGGGCGAGTTCTCGGGCTACGGCCAGCATGGCTTCACTCCCCCCTAAATCCAGGGCCTCAATCGCCAGTAATAACAAATCTAGCTGGGTGCGAGCCCGGCGAGGACAGTCCGCACTGGGCAACGCAGGCGTTGTCAGCGTATCCAAGATCAGGGGAGACTCCAACCCAACTGGGTTTTCTACTGGCATTCCGGTTCGCATTTTTTTCAAACAGCAAGCATTCTATCAAAACACGGCCTGGCTCCGTTGGTGGGGAGGAATTGCCGAACTGGCTAGGGGCCGACCGGAGCACACCCGGGGGGATTCGGATGGCTGGGGCCAGAGGGGCCGGGGACTGGGCGGCCTAGTTGCCTCCGGAAATTTTGCCCATGTTCTGGATGTACCATTTGCCATCCTTCCGCACCAGGTCGTAGCGCATGGTCAGCACATCATCGTAGGAAGCACTGGTGTTTTCCACCCCGTACTCAAACAGCCGCGCCTTCTCCGTCACCTGGGCCGTCACCTGCACTTGATCGGCGGTGGGGTCTTCGGGTTCAACGGACTGCACCTCAACGTTGTGCTCATACTCCCAATACCAATTTTCCTGGGGGGCGGCCTGGGCCCGGCGGCGCCACTGGGTTAGGACGGGCTCAACCAGAATATCGTCCAGACCCTCGGCCTGGTAGTCTTTACCCAGGGCCGATCGCTTCACCGAGAGCCATTCCTCAATCACTCCCTTGGCAATATCCTTGACCCCGATTTGCTCCTCGGGGCCAGGGGCGTTAGGGATCTCAACGGCGGGGGTAGCCAAGCTAATCTCCAGGGGACGACCGCTGATTCGAGGCCCACTCAGCCCGCCAGCTATCCAACCCACCGTCCGCATCGCCGCAAAGCCTAACACCCCCAACCCTAATACCCCCGCCGCTGCCACCAGGGCTAGCCGCCCCCATCGCGGTGAACCTCCCGCTCCGCGACGGCGCAGGGCCGTTTGGCTGGAGGGAGGAAAGGCCTGTCCCGGGGCCAGGGTGGCGGCCTCACTGCCCCGGTTGGCGAGGGCCCGGGTGGAAGCTTCTGGGGCCGTAGGGGCGGGGCGAGAACTCGCACCGGCGGGTTGCAACTGGCCCTCGGGAGACAATTGGGCCACCCGCTCGGCCACGGAGGGGAGCCCCTCGCCAGAGCGGGCCAGTTCCGGTTCTACGGGGGTAAATCTAGAGGCCGAGGGTGGTCCCTGGCTGGGCTTACCGTTGCGGCCCAGGGGCGACCCCAGAGCAGGAGTGGGGGGGGCGCCATGCTGAACTGACCGCCCGCCTGGGGCAGGAGCGTTGGGGGACTGTACCCCCACTCGCCCCGGGGGGCGCCGGGGGGGCGGAGCGGCCAGGGAGGGAGCGCCAATGGGTAGGGACCCCTCCACCACGGGAAACTGGACCGGGGACCGGGGCTGGGGGCCACCTGATTCAGCCCAGGTCGTCTCTGGAGCCGATAACATCGACTCTAGGTAACTTTGTACCTGGGGATCGGCGAAGTAGTCTTTGAGGGTGGCTTCCTGCTCCCGAAAATCCCGGAAGTGGGGAAATAGCTCATCCTTAAGCCAGCGCTCGGTGTAGAGGCACAGACCCGGTAAGAGGTCGGGGGAGTTGCGAGAATGCTCCCGAATGTAGGCCAGCGGTTCGTATTCCTGGCTCAGCTCTAGGGCTCGATTAGCCTCTTCCGTTTGCCCCAGCAGCATGGCACAGACCGCCTGCTCTAGATGCACATCCTGCTGACCGCCCAGGCGCATGAGCAGTTGCTTAGCGCGTCGGATGAGAGCCGGTTGGTGGCGGGCAAAACCTCGCGCCAGCAGGGCATACACGGTCAGGTAGGTGGCCACGGGAGAGGGTCGCTGGGCCTCGTGCTCGAACAGCTCCTGTTGTTCGGAGGCAGTCAGGTAGTCGCGCAGTTGCTGGATAAAGCGGAGAAAGTCGTCAATGGCCAGGCCGGAAAGATCATCCTCGGTACCTTCGATGCCGCCGCGATCTTCCAGCATGGTTTTCAGCAGCTTGAGGCCCTGGCGCCGCTCACGGGTTTGATCTAGGGGGCGAGCCAGCAGCTCTAGAATGCGGTAGGGGCGTAGTTTGTAAAGTTCCGCTTGAATCTCAGCCCGAATCGCCGGAAACTGATTTTCCTTAGCCAGTAGCTCCTGTCCGGTTTCTAGGGACTCGGCGGCAGTTTCATACTGGCGCTGCTGCCATTGTTCTCGACCCAGTTCCAGACAGGCCAGAGCCACGGTCAGCACGACATCCGCAGAGGCCCCCTGCCGCTCCTCCAAAGCCAGGTGGCCAAGGGGCTGGCCGCCATTCAGGTAGGGCCGACCGAGCTGAATCACCTGCTCGTATTCACCCAGTTCCAGCAAGATCAGCAGAGCCCCGACAAATTGAGCGGGCTCGATCTCAATGCAGGTGCTGGGGGCTTCCCCCGCCCTAGGCTCGGTGGCCAGCGATCGCAGGGCCGCTTCCCCGACATCGGGGTTCACCGCCAGATCACCGCTACCGGAGGGGGGGAGTTCCTCGGGTAGCTCCACCGTGTAGGCATTGGCCAGGAACTTGCTGTCGTAGGCGCGGCGGCGATCGCCATCGGACAAAACCTGATAGGCTTCATCAATAAGTTGCTTGCGGGCTTCAATGGCAACCTCGGAAAATTCCCGGCGGGGCAACTGCAGCCCTCGGTCCCGGTGGGCCTGCTGGAGTTGTTCAGCCGTGGCCTGAATGGGAAGTCCGAGAATTCGGTAATAGTCCAATGGGATATACACAGCTCATGCCCCCGCAGCGAATTCACCCGAAATAGTAACTAAAAAGCCCCAGTCCAGATCTTCTAGATCTAGCATTTTCATCCCTACCTATTCTTTTGTATAGGGGGCTGGCTTTTCCCTAGGCGAGATCGCCCAGTTCCCATCGATTCGGAGCTGACTATAAGGTATCTTCACGGACAAATTACCGGGTGGGTTGAAGGAGTTCTAGCTCAGTGAGTTTCAGCCTAGCACCCTGACCCCAGTCCCCGCCCAGGAGGTTCTGTAAACCATGACCGTTGGTTGAGCTGGTTGGCCCTGGCGGGGAAGCCGCCATCAGCCCCCCCGGGCCGTCGAGGCGGGCCCAACGCCGCACCATTTCAAGAACGGTCCTCCCATCGGTATGATAAAAAGAACTCTTCGCCTCCCAACCGGGCCCAGAGGAGTAATCTTTTCGGTATATTCAAGTGTTGGACATTGCAGCGTAGGATCCCGCAAATCCATGGTTCAAGAACGAACATTACCCCAGTTTCAAGCTCCCGCCGCGCAGATTTCCGCCGAGGAAGGTCTGATGCTTTATGAGGATATGGTCTTGGGGCGCTTTTTTGAAGACAAGTGCGCCGAGATGTATTACCGGGGCAAAATGTTTGGCTTCGTCCATCTCTACAACGGCCAAGAGGCCGTTTCCACGGGGGTCATTAAGGCCCTACGCCACGACGACTACGTCTGCAGCACCTATCGCGACCACGTCCATGCCCTCAGCGCCGGCGTACCGGCCCAAAACGTGATGGCGGAACTCTTCGGCAAGGAAACCGGTTGCAGTCGGGGGCGGGGCGGTTCCATGCACTTATTTTCTAGCGAACATAATCTGCTGGGGGGGTTTGCCTTTATTGGCGAAGGCATTCCCGTCGCCCTGGGGGCGGCCTTTCAGTCCCGCTATCGGCGCGATGCCCTCGGTCAGGCCGACGCCGATCAGGTCACGGCCTGCTTCTTTGGAGATGGCACCACCAACAATGGCCAATTCTTTGAGTGCCTCAATATGGCGGCCCTGTGGAATTTGCCGATTTTATTTGTGGTGGAAAATAACAAATGGGCCATTGGCATGGCCCACGAACGGGCTACCTCCCAGCCGGAAATCTACCGCAAGGCCTCGGTGTTCGGTATGCCGGGCGTAGAGGTGGATGGCATGGATGTGTTGGCGGTGCGAACCGCCGCCCAAACCGCGATCGCCCGGGCCCGGGCCGGAGAAGGACCAACCCTGATTGAGTGTCTCACCTACCGATTCCGGGGGCACTCCCTAGCTGACCCGGATGAATTGCGGTCTAAGGTCGAGAAGGAGACCTGGTTGGCCCGCGATCCCATCAAGCGGTTCGAGGTGTATTTGCTGGAAAATAACCTGGTTGATGAAGATACGTTGCGGGGCATTCGCGATCGGGTACAAACGCTGATCGACGACGCCCTCACCTTTGCCGAAGAAAGCCCCGAACCCAGCCCCGACGATCTATACAAGTACATCTTTGCAGAGAGCTAGGGTGGGCCACCGTGATCGCCTAGGCTTTCCCTAGGCTCTGCTTTCCCTAGGCCCTATTGTTAGGTGCCTGATCGAAGGATTAGGTTCGGGGTTCTGAGGGGTTCATTCCCCACCCACCACTTCCATCTATGTAGTCCACATCTCCACAGCTATGGCAGAAACCTTAATGTTCAACGCCCTCCGCGAGGCGATCGATGAAGAAATGGCTCGCGATGAAACCGTCTTTGTTCTGGGCGAAGATGTCGGCCACTACGGTGGTTCCTATAAGGTCACCAAAGATCTTTACCAGAAATACGGTGAACTCCGGGTGCTGGATACACCAATCGCCGAAAACAGCTTCACGGGCATGGCCGTGGGCGCGGCGATGACCGGCTTGCGACCGATCATCGAAGGCATGAATATGGGCTTTTTGCTGCTGGCCTTCAACCAAATCGCCAACAATGCCGGTATGCTGCGTTACACCTCCGGCGGCAACTTCAAAATTCCCATGGTGATTCGAGGCCCCGGCGGTGTGGGACGGCAATTGGGTGCCGAACATTCCCAGCGTTTAGAGGCTTACTTCCAGGCGGTACCCGGCCTCAAAATTGTCGCCTGCTCCACTGCCTACAATGCCAAGGGTCTGCTCAAGTCAGCCATCCGAGACGATAATCCAGTCCTGTTCTTCGAGCATGTGCTGCTCTATAACCTAAAGGAAGATCTGCCCAACCACGAATACCTGGTGCCCTTGGACAAAGCTGAGGTTGTGCGCCCCGGTAAGGATGTCACCATTCTCACCTACTCCCGCATGCGACACCATGTCATGCAGGCGGTCAAGGGGCTGGTGGCTAAGGGCATCGATCCTGAGGTCATCGACCTGATCTCCCTCAAGCCCCTGGACTTCGCCACCATTGGGGCCTCCATTCAAAAGACCCATCGGGTGATCATCGTCGAGGAGTGCATGAAGACCGGCGGTATCGGGGCCGAAATTATTGCCTCCATTAACGACCAGTACTTCGACGAACTGGATGCCCCCGTGGTTCGCCTCTCCTCCCAAGATATTCCCACCCCCTACAACGGCAAGCTCGAAAGTTTGACCATCGTTCAACCCAAGCAAATCGAAACGGCCGTTGAGCATATGGTCGCCCTCAGGGTGTAGCTCCTTAGTTTCCCTAGGGCCAGCCTCGGTCTAGCAGGGTGCCTACGGTCTCTGCCATCGCCCAACTCTCCCCTGCCCCAACTCCCCAACCCCTGCCCCCTAGAACCCTCAGCCTATGGCAAAGTATCAAGCTTGGTTAGGATTAATTTTGGCCCTTACCCTAGCGGCGGTGGTGGTGATCACCCAGATACCCACCCGACTGGGTCTAGATTTGCGCGGTGGTTCCCAACTAACCCTGCAGGTACAACCAACCCCGGCCATTCCCACCCTCACCGAGCGCGAGATGGAGGCGGTGCAGAGCGTGGTGGAAGGCCGGGTCAACGGGCTAGGCGTTTCGGAGGCGGTGGTACAGCAGTTGGGCAATGATCAACTGCTGATCCAATTGCCGGGAGTGAATGATCCCCAACAGGCTGAGCGGGTTCTGGGCGGCACGGCCCAGCTTGAATTTCGGGCTCAGAAACCCGGCACCGAACAGCAACTGATCATCGAAACTCAGTTACAGCAAGAACATCTAGCCGAGTTGGCGGCCTTGCAGTCGACTCTGCCAGAAACCGGCGCCTTAGACGCCGAAACCGCGGCCCAACTAGAAAAGATCCAGGCCCAGATTACCGAGAGTGAAACCGCCATTAGCAATCTATTTGAGCCCAGCCAACTGACAGGGGATAAGTTGGCCGATGCCCTGGCCCGTCCGGCGGCTAGCGGGACGGCTTGGGAAGTAACCATCCAGTTTAATGATCAAGGAGCTACCGAATTTGCGGAACTGACCCGTTCCGTCGCAGGTACCGGCCGGGGCTTAGGGATCTTCCTGGATAATCGTTTGATCAGCGCTCCCCGAGTCGATGTCGAGTACGCTGAAACCGGCATTGTTGGGGGTCGGGCTTCGATTTCCGGTAACTTCACCACCCAAGCCGCCCGCGACCTGGAAATTCAGCTGCGTGGCGGTGCCCTGCCCTTACCGGTAGCGGTGGTTGAGAACCGCACCGTCGGCCCCAGCCTGGGACGGGATAGCATTCAGCGCAGCCTCTACGCCGCGCTGGTAGGGTTAGCGCTGGTGTTAGTTTTCATGGCGGTCTACTATCGCCTACCGGGCATCTTGGCTGATATCGCCCTGGTGGTTTATGCCCTGCTCACCTGGGCGGTGTTCAACCTGCTGGGGGTGACGCTGACCCTACCGGGAATTGCCGGGTTCATCCTCAGTATTGGCATGGCCGTAGACGCCAACGTACTCATTTTTGAACGCACCCGAGAAGAATTACGGGCCGGTAAAACCCTGTACCGCTCCGTTGAATCGGGCTTTTATCGAGCCTTCTCTAGCATTCTGGACAGCAATGTCACCACCCTCATCTCTTGCCTGGCTCTGTTTTGGTTTGGGGCGGGGTTAGTCAAGGGGTTTGCCCTCACCCTGGGCCTGGGGGTGGTGATTAGTATGTTTACCGCCCTCACCTGTACCCGAACCCTTTTGTTCTTTGCGCTGGGAATGCCACAGTTTCGCAAGCCCGCTTGGTTTTGCCCCGGTCTCACCAGCCTGCCCTCTCGGAGTGCCACCCCATGAAGCTTAAAGTGATTCAGCAGCGAGGTCTCTGGTGGACCATCTCCGCGCTGGTGATTGCGGTCGGTTTCCTGGGGATGGCCCTATCCTGGCAGCAATTTGGGGCGCCCCTGCGGCCGGGCCTCGACTTTGTCGGTGGTACCCGGCTACAGCTCACCCAAGCCTGCACCCTCAGCAATAGCTGCACCGCCCCCCTTGACCTGGCCGAGGTGCGCCAGGTGTTAGGGAAGCAGGGGCTAGAGGCCAGCAGTATTCAACTCATCGGTCAGGATCAACAGACCCTGTCAATTCGCACGAAAGACCTGGGGGTGGAAGAACGCAGTCAGCTCCAGGCGGCGCTCAACGAAGCGGTCGGCCCCTTTGATAGCAATTCCATCCAGATTGATACGGTGGGGCCGGTGATTGGCCGTCAGCTCCTGGCTTCGGGTCTGCTGGCGCTGTTGGTCGCCTTTGCCGGCATTGTCGCCTACCTCAGCCTGCGATTCCAGCTGGACTACGCCATCTTCGCCATCATCGCCTTGGTCCACGATGTCCTGGTCACCCTGGGGGTGTTTGCCATCCTGGGGCTGGTTTTAGGGGTTGAGGTCGATAGCCTCTTTATTGTGGCCCTGCTCACCATTGTGGGCTTCTCGGTCAACGATACCGTGGTGATCTACGATCGCATCCGCGAAAATCTCAAGCTCAATCCCCATGAGCACATCAATGACGTCGTCGATGCCGCCGTTAACCAGAGTCTGGCCCGGTCGATTAACACCACCCTAACCACGATTTTGCCCCTGGTGGCCATTGTTTTGTTTGGCGGCCTGACCCTGAAGTTCTTTGCCCTGGCGATGATTGTTGGTTTTCTGGCCGGGGTCTATTCCAGTATCTTTATTGCCAGCTCACTGTTAGCCCTGTGGCGCCAACGCACCGGGCAAATTTACGGCAGGGGTGAAGCCACCGCAGGGGATGGCGACACCGACTCAGACCCGCTGCTTGACCCACCCAACTAGGAAGGACACAGGTATTGTGGCCACCGACCCTAGACACCAGTGGCAGATCGATCAACTCAGGCAGATTGTGCTGCGGCGCTGGTGGGTCGTCAGTGGAGTGCTGTGGTTGACCGTCGGTAGCCTCAGCCTGTGGGGTTTACGCCAGGAGTACGGGCGTCTGCGCCAGTACTTTACCTGGACCGGGCTTCGCTACGCCCTTGCCTACAATCGGTTGGCAGCCTTGGGCTTAGGGCTATGCCTGGGCCTTACCGTCGCCTTGCTAGTGGCCGAAAGTCGCTACATTCTCTTTGGTCTATCAAGGGCGGAACGGCAGCGGCTGGAGCAGATGTTGCAGCGCATTCAACGGCAAGGAAACCGTCATCCCCCGTGGCAACGCCTGTGGGGGTAAGCTGCTCCAATTGTTGGGCCAGGGGTTCAAACTGGTCGCTGCTGTAGGTGGCAATCCAGGAGCTGTAGGAATGCGGACCGGGGTTAGTGGCCGCTAAGGACTGCCCCAGGAAGGCATAGAGCCGCATGCAGGGGGCCATGGCCACCGCCGTGGTGCCCACATCGCTACTCCAGGCCGTGCTCAGTAAAAAATCCGTGTAGGCACGGGTGGCGGCCCCGGGCTCAACGGTGCTCAACTCTACCCCCCAGTTCCGAGCATAGCTGGCGTGGAGTTGCAGTTCCTCCAACACCCCGGTCACCAGGCCATGAAACCCCTGGAAAACCTCCCAACTGGGTGCCTTGGCGGCGGCAATACTATAGGCCCGGGCAAAGGCTTCCAGGAAAAAGGCATCCTGCCCCAGGTAGTAGGCAAACTTAGCAGGATCCAAGGAACCGTCCCCAATACCCTGGACAAAGGGATGGTGCAGGGTAGCGATCGCTAAATCTTGGTTGGCCTGCCAAAGCAGTTTAGATAGGGCCATAGGGGCAAAGCTCAGGTTTGGGCCCAGGATAGCAGGGTTTGGGCCAGATCCAGAGAAAAATAGTAGGCTTGCCCCGTGTCCCCTTGCAAAACCTCAAAGGGTAGATGGGGCTCCCCCAAATGGTTAATCACCAGGCGGGCCCCCGACAGGGTTTGATGCCGGGTATAGTCATTCACGGTGACCACCGTGGTCAGCCCCGCCGCCAGCGCTGCGGTCAGGCCGGGTTGGCTATCTTCGACCACCAGACAGCGAGATCGGTCCAACCCCATCACCTCCACCACCAGATGGTAGATGTCGGGGGCAGGCTTTTTGGCCGGCACCATGTCACCGGCGGCAATCACCTCAAACCAGGTGGGCGATTCTGGCCCCAACAGCCGTTCCAGTAGGGGGATTACCGTGTCCTTGGCGCTGGTGGTGGCAATGGCCAACCGCACCCCCTGCTGCCGGGCGGCGGCTAGCAGGCGCTTGACCCCAGGCCGCAGAGGAATCACATCGGTGGCTAGGAGAGCTTGAAAATGCTGGGTTTTGGCTCGGTGGAGAGCTGTCACTAACTGGGCCAGATCGCGATCGCCAACCAACCCAGGCTGATAACGATCCACATAATAGCGAATGCGCTCCTTACCACCGGCCACTCGCAACAGTTGTCCGTAGAGGCCTACCGACCAGTACCAGGGCAACTCAAAGTCCTGAAAGGCCTGGTTAAAGGCTACCCGGTGACCATCCCGTTCGGTTTCGGCCAGGGTGCCATCGACATCAAAAATTAAGGCTTCGAGCAAGGCCATAGAACAACCATCACCGGCAACGGTAGATCCGCTGCAAAACAGGGAAAGCACCACGATTCTAGCCGAGAAGCTCCCCATTTCACCGTAGGATGAAGAGGCGAGTCCACCTACCCCGCAAGGTTGTCAAAGGTTACAAACGGCATGGATATCAAACGCGGCTTTGTTGACACGATTGGTAACACCCCCCTGATTCGCTTGAACAGTGTCAGTGAAGCCACGGGTTGCGAAATTCTCGGCAAAGCTGAATTTCTCAACCCCGGTGGATCCGTCAAGGATCGGGCCGCCCTATACATCATCCAGGATGCCGAAAAAAGAGGCCTACTCCGCCCCGGCGGTACCGTGGTAGAAGGCACCGCCGGCAATACCGGCATTGGGCTAGCCCACATCTGTAATGCTAAGGGCTATCGCTGTCTAATCGTGATTCCTGACACCCAATCCCAGGAAAAAATAGACCTTTTGCGCACCCTTGGGGCTGAGGTCCGAACCGTGCCGGCGGTGCCCTACCGAGACCCGAACAACTACGTCAAAGTGTCCGGTCGGTTAGCAGAGGAAATGGACAACGCGATTTGGGCCAACCAATTTGATAACTTAGCCAATCGGCAAGCCCACTACGAGACCACCGGGCCAGAAATTTGGTTACAAACCGAGGGAACGGTGGATGCCTGGGTGGCGGCGACGGGTACCGGCGGGACCTACGCGGGTACGGCCCTGTTTCTTAAGGAGCAAAACCCCAGGGTGCACTGCGTGGTAGCCGACCCCATGGGCAGCGGCCTGTACAGTTGGATCAAAACCGGTGTGATTCAACCGGAGGGGCGATCGATTACGGAAGGCATCGGTAATAGTCGCATTACCGCCAACATGGAAAATGTCCCCATTGATGACGCCATCCAAATTGAGGATCCAGAAGCCCTGCGCGTCCTCTACCAACTGCTCTATCGCGATGGCCTGTTCATGGGCGGTTCAGTGGGAATCAACGTGGCCGCAGCGGTTCAATTAGCCCAACGCTTAGGTCCCGGCCATACCATTGTGACCGTACTGTGTGACGGCGGATCTCGCTACCAATCCCGCATTTTCAACCGCCAGTGGTTGGAGGAGAAGGGGCTGTGGTCAACGGATCTATTAGCCTATGCGCCTTCCAGCTCAGAAAGACTCGTTTCCCAACAAGATTCCACAAAATTACCCCATGGCTAAATCCTCCAGCTATGATCAGTAGGTTAAACTGGGCTGGACAAGTCTTATTGACTGCCCCAGTGTTTCACCTAGGCGTCTATCCGTGGCTGATACCCCCGAAAAACCCTCCCCCCAGACTCCGCCTCCCTTGGCCCCAGATCGGTCTCCTGCCTACGGCAAAAGACCTAGCCAGCCGCCTAATCCATGGGTTGAGGTGTTTCAAACCGTTGGCCTGAGCGTGGTGCTGGCCTTAGGGATTCGCCATTTTGTAGCCGAGGCCCGTTACATTCCCTCCGGGTCTATGGAACCCACCCTGGAGATTAATGATCGCTTGGTAGTGGAAAAAATTAGCTACCACTTCAATCCGCCCGATCGGGGAGATATTGTTGTTTTTTGGCCCCCAGAAAGCCTTACCCCGCCGGGTCAGCGACGGGATGCCTTTATTAAACGAGTGATTGGTCTGCCCGGCGAAGAGGTTGAAATCCGCGATGGCAAGGTCCACATCAATGGTGAGGCCATAGAGGAGGACTATATTAAGGCACCTCCCTCCTACCAATGGGGCCCCGAACAGGTCCCCGACTCGGCTTACCTAGTTTTAGGAGATAACCGTAATAGTAGTTACGATAGCCACGAATGGGGTTTTCTACCTGAACAAAATATTATCGGTAAAGCCCTAGTCAGATTCTGGCCCCCCAGTCGGCTCGGCTGGCTAGATAACCCATAAGTCTTGCTGGGTTCATGGCTGGCAAGAGGATACTGAGGAGTCAGGTTGAACCTGACCAAGCTAGGAAGGGATCCTAGACCTGGCTTGATACCTGGGTACTGGAGTGGGTGGGTTCAACCTTAAACTTGGCTAGATTGGCCAACTCATGGAGTTGCTGGATAGCTTCGGCTCCCTCCAGCTTCATGAGTTCCCGATCATCCCGCATTTCCGTCCAAGTAATGCCGTAGTCGGACACTAAAAATCGAATCAAGTGGTTATCCCCCAGACTCACCATAAAGGAGGCGCTGTTCATCTGGCCGCCACAGGTGTAGCAGGATGCTAAATATCCCAGTTCTTCGAGCACAATCGCCAAGGCCTGAAGGTTCATAACCAGGTCTTTAACAAACTGGCGATGTTGCTCAGCTAACCTGACAAACATACCCATCCTCCTGTACAGTTCTCTAAATTGTAGCCCAAAAATTAATTAATCCTTAAGGGCTGGGGCTATTGGCCTAAAAGCTGCATGGTGAAAGGGTTGAATCGAGGCACCCCTCAGGACTCCTGAACCTGGTAAGCAGAGCCTAGATTCTTATCTCAGCCTCCTATGATGGCTGAAAACATGAGCTTATAGGCTATTTGGATCCATAACTTAACCTAATGCCCACGATAGGCATTCCCTTAAGGGTATTCATCTACCCCATTCCTAGCCGTAGTGTGTACGACGAAATGAAGACTTAAAATGAGCCAGACTCCCCAGGAAAATTCCATGCCCCCACCCCAGGAAGAATGGTACGTGATCAAACTCGATGATGGTCGCTGTCAAGTTGTCCTGAAATCCGCGCCCACCCTGGGAGAAATCGAGGCTAGCGCCCAGGTCTGGGGGCCATTTCCCACCCAGGGGGAAGCCATAGCCCGTCGAGTAGGGCTGATTCGAGCACACCGGTGCGAGCCTAGTTAGGATCGACCATAGAGAGACAGAGGGATGAAGGGGTTGCTCGTCAGGCCAGGGATTCATCCCTCCGAAATGCCCCAACTCACCTACTGACAGTTATTATCCATCAAGCCCAGATACGCCTTCGGTCAAAGCCAAAACGGAGCTCTGAATCAACCCCACGGAAGCATTCTAGGGAAGATATGACCTCTACTCTGTACGGTAAAGGCATTACCCGTGCCCATCCAGGAGTTGGGATGGGCCCAGGTTGCGTGCCCCTCTGACAAGGGTATGTTGTTATCCAGAAATCGTCCTAAGGGATTGGCTAGGTGCCGAGAGGGACCGTCGAGGGAGGTTACTCGTTGCCAATGGCAGAGGTGACGTTACTACCGCCTCTGGCTTCCTGGATCTCAACGGTAAGAATGCTCAAGGCTTCTGCGAATTGGGGATCTTGGGAAGTACCAATCAGCTCACGATCAGTCGCTAGAGTTTCCCGTTGCTCTTCACTGAGCTCTACCTGCACATCGGGATCGATGCCGTACTTATTAATATCCCGCCCACTGGGAGTGAGATATTTAGCGACGGTCACCGCCACACCGGAGCCATCCGCCAGACTTCGAACCGATTGCACTAAGCCCTTACCAAAGGTACGAGTGCCGACTAACACAGCGCGGTCATTGTCCTGAAGGGCGCCCGATAAAATTTCGCTAGCACTGGCCGACCCCCCGTCAACCAGCACCACCAGGGGCTTATTAGTCAGAGATCGATTGTTAGCGGTCTCTTCATCCACCACCCCCTGACGGTTAACGGTGGAAACGATGATTCCGTTGCTGAGCCACATACGGGCAATATCAATACTGGCGTAGAGTAGGCCGCCGGGGTTAGAGCGTAGATCCAAAATATAGCCGGTCACCCCTTGCTTCTCTAGGTCTTCGATAGCCTCACTCATTTCCGAGGCTGCATTGGCACTAAATTGGGTTAGCCGAATGTAACCCACCAATCCCTCTGGACCAGGCTGGGTGCTGTAACGAACGGGATGAATTTCAATCAGCGCCCGGGTAATCGGCACCTCTATGCGATCCTCACCCCGACGAATGGACAGGGTCACCTCAGACCCAACCGGTCCCCGAATTTTGTTAACGGCATCGTTTAATTCCATGCCTTCGGTGGATTCTCCGTCGATCGCTAGAATCACATCCTTAGAACGAATGCCAGCTTCGAAGGCGGGGGTGTCCTCAATGGGGGCGACTACCACAATTTCTTTGGTTTCTTCGTCTTGGGAAATCTGGATGCCCACGCCGGTCAGTTCGCCGGAGGTATCAATTTGCATATTGCGAAATTCCTGGGGATCCATGAAGCGAGTGTAGGGATCCTCAAGCTTCTCGAGCATTTCTCGGATCGCAACGTAGGCCTCTTCCTGGTTGCTGTAGCTACGACCTAGGTACTCGGTGCGCACCGCTTCCCAATCTACCTGATTAAAGGTGCCATCGACGTAGTTGCGGTTAATTAGCTGCCAAACCTCGTCAACCAACTCCTTGGGGCTTTCCTGGAAAAAAGCCTTGCTTTGGGAAAGGTGGATACCTGCCCCGGTTACCGTTACAGTGCCTACGGCTAGAGCAGTTGCACCTAAGATCAAGCCCCGCTTTGCAATGGTCATACTAGGTAATATTTGTTGCAGCTAATTATGCCCAATCTAACACACGCCACCGATTTGGCAGGGGGGATAGGCCAGAGAATTAGCTGTCCTTAACGATAGGTAAGAGACTGGCTGGGGGAGTAACCCAGTCGTCCCCCTAGGGGTCAACCCAGCGACCATCCGCCTTGATCAGGTTAATTAACTCTTCCACCCCCTGATCTTCAGGCACCCGCTTGATTTCATCCCGGCCACGGTAGAGGGAAATATACCCAGGGGTTTTACCCACGTAGCCGTAGTCCGCATCGGCCATCTCCCCAGGGCCGTTGACAATACAGCCCATGACCGCAATATCCAGACCGGTTAGGTGCTGGGTTGCAGCCCGTACGCGCTGGAGCACTTCTTCCAGGTTAAATAGGGTACGCCCGCAGGAGGGGCAGGCGACGTACTCAACCATGGTTTTACGCAGGCCCAGAGCTTGCAAAATGCTATAGCAAACGGGAATTTCCTTCTCCGGGGCCTCTGTCAGAGACACTCGAATCGTATCGCCAATGCCCTCCGCCAATAGGGTGGCAATGCCTGCGGTGGACTTGATGCGGCCATACTCGCCATCGCCGGCTTCCGTCACCCCCAGATGCAGGGGATAGTCCATGCCCAGTTCATCCATGCGCTTCACCATCAGCCGGTAGGCGGCCAGCATAACCGGCACCCTGGAGGCCTTGAGGGAGATCACCAGATTGCGAAAATCCAGGGACTCACAAATACGCAAAAATTCCAGGGCAGACTCGACCATCCCCTCCGGAGTATCCCCGTAGGTAAACAGCATGCGCTCAGCCAAGGAGCCGTGGTTCACGCCAATCCGCATAGCCTTACCCTGATCCCGCAGGGAAACCACCAGAGGCTCTAGGGTGGCCCGAATTTTTTCGCCAATGTCCTCGAATTCAGCCTGACTGTAGCTGGTACGCCCTGCCTGGGGTTTCTCAAAGACGTAGAGACCGGGATTAATCCGCACCTTATCCACATGCTTAGCCACTTCTAAGGCAATTTTCATGCCATTGTGGTGGACATCAGCCACCAGGGGCACAGGTTGGTAGGTATCTGCCAAAATCTGGCGAATTTCCGCCAGGGCCTTAGCGTGAGCCATGCTGGGCACCGTGACCCGCACGATTTCGCAACCTATTTCGTGCAAGCGGCGAATGGCCGCCACCGACCCGGGGATATCCAGGGTGTCTTCGTTGATCATGGATTGCACCACCACGGGATGGCCGCCGCCAATGGTGACGTTGCCAACCCGCACAGGTCTGGTCTGGCGACGGTGAATGGTGGTATCAAAGGCTGGCGAAGGGAAGCTCGAAGGGGTCGATACGGGGGGATTGGAGAGGGTCTGCATAGCCTTGGCTCAATGGTTGCTAATGCTTGTGGATCAGGGGTTCAGGGCGGTGATAAGTCCATTTCTCAGAGTGCCACAGAATGCCCCCTTTAACCAATTATTCATCCCTAGGGCATTTCTGCAGTTCCGCTAGCAAAGGGCTGGCTGGGGGACGCGGTATTTAGTCCAGATCCCCTCAGGCTTAACCAGGTCCCCCCTCGGTGGACGGGAGGGCAGGGAGGACCACTAGGGCGCTAGGGCTATCCCTCTCCGGGGTCAGGCCGGTGCCACCTAGGCCGGGCCTGCCGGGTTACTGTCATCCTCCAGCCGTAGGGTACATTCCAAAATCAACCGCTGGTTAGCCAGGGCGTAGGGCTGCACCTCTAAGGCCTGTTGAAAGGCCTGAATCGCTTCCCGATACTGCTCTAGGGCGGCGTAACACAGGCCCAGACCGTGGAGAGCCCCAAAATGGTAGGGGATTAACTCCACCACCCGTTGACAGTCGGTCTTAGCCTCTTCGTAGCGCTCCTGCACAAAGTACAGCACGGCCCGCCGATTCCAGGCTTCGGCAAAATCGGGTAAATCGGCAATCAACCGTGACAGCAGTTCCTCCGCGGCAGCGAGATGTCCACCCTCCAGTAGGACTTGACTCTGACGCAGACGTTGCAGTCCTCTCGTGCCCTTTTGGGTAAACCACATTTGCCAGAGGGCTTCTGTCGCAGCGTCGCGACGGTTACTGTCTTCATCCCTAAGGTCCTGCAGCAGACGTTCAATGGCGGGGGAGAGCATAGGTAACAGCAAAGGCAGTGGAGACGGAGAAGCAGCCCTGGCCGTTGCTGGCCAGAGCCAACCCCATTGTGCTGAGGGCAGAGCAAGGTAGTATGTAAACAATTTAAACACCTTTCCCCCTGGGATGGCTGGACTCTATCTAGACCTATGAAGTCTCAGTGAGTTCTGCACCAATACCCAGGCCCTGCCTAGCCTGGCTGGGGGAAACTGGTGTTTGCACCTAGGTGTTGAGGATAAGACAGTCTGAATGGTAGCGACTTCTTCCAGTCCTGCGGCGGGTATTACGCTGAAGCAGGCCCATCCACAGAAGATTGTTGTTTTAGGCGATAGCCTGGTCTACGGCTTTGGCGACCCGGAGGGAGGGGGTTGGGTGGAGCGGCTGCGCCGCCTTGCCATGGAGCCGGGATCTACTGGTGCTGTCTTCTACAACCTGGGAGTACGGGGCGATCGCCTGGGCCAGGTGCTGGCCAGACTCCACCAGGAATTTCGTTACCGGGGCGAAATTCGTAACCGGCTGCCCGATTTGATTATGTTGTCCGTCGGGACTAACGATTCTGCCCGGGTGGGCCGTCCCCTAGGGCGTAACTATACGGAATTTGAAGAATTTGAACAAAGTCTGACCCAACTGCTGAGCCAGGCTCGCCAACTGTGCCCGGTTTTGTTTATCGGCATGCCCCCCGTCAATGAGGCTGCCATGCCCTTCTCTGAGGTGTTGTACTACTCCCAGCGGGAGCAATGGCGCTACAAGGAGGCGACTCGTCAAGCCTGTGCCAGCTACAACATTCCCTACTTGGATGTGATGGATCTTTGGCTCATGCGGGGAGAGGCTTGGTGGCGCGATCGCATCTCCGCCGATGGCCTCCATCCCAATGTGTTGGGCTATCGTGCTCTGCTGGCGGATGTTTTGGCCTGGGATGCCTTTCAGGCGGCGGTGGATCTGCAAAATCATCCGGTTCTCTAGGCAGGCAGGCGATGGCTGCCTCCCCCCAATGGCCTAGAAAGAACGGGGTGCTGGGGGTGAGGAGGACTGCTCAACCCAATCCTGCCCCACTCGAATGGTTAGATCGGATCGCAAATCCCCGGTAGAGTCTGACACAACCCGTCCCGTTCCCAACAGCGACTGTACCCATCGAGCACTCTCCAGATCGCCCTTTTGGGCAATCACCTCCGTCCGGCTGGCGGTGGTAGGCCAGTTAGAGACCACATACACATTACTAAAGCCTTGCTCGGCCAAATAGTGAGCTACCGTCGCCCCCACCTCAGAGGTGCCAGAAGCGTTCTGAATTGCGATCCGCAGATCAGCACCAGAGTGACGGCCGCTATGATCAGCGTAAACGCCTACCCCATGGGTTTGGAAGAAGTTTTGCAAAATGGTGGCCGAAGCCTCCCAATCCGGTAACCAGTAGCTTGCCTCGTACTCGGCGGGGCCGCTAAATCGACCCGGCAGCATGACCATCTGTAACTCGTCCGCACCAGTTTCTAGGCCAAAATTAGCCAGAGCGAGCATCTCTTCTAGGGTCAGATTGGTATCGATGTAGCGCTGCACAAGGCGAATGGCCTGGGGCAATTTGGGCATCACCGTAGGGTGGGTTAGACGCTCTCGGAAAGCCCGGAGCAGCATTTGCTGGCGCTGGACTCGGCCAATATCTCCGTCGGCATTCCGAAACCGGGCAAATTGTTCCGCTTGATCCCCGTTCAAGGTTTGCCAGCCGGGGTAGAGGTCTATGTAAAGCCCTTGGGTTTTGTCGGTGTACTGCATCCGCTTAGGGACCTCCACCTCAATCCCACCAATGAGGTCCACAATCTCCCGAAAAGCGGTGGTATTCACCCGCACATAGCGGTCAATTTGCACATTGCCCAGATTGTCCGCCAGGGTTTCGGCAACTAGCTCTGGGCCGCCTTCCACATTGGCCTGGTTAATCTTCGCCATGCCATAGCCGGGAATTTGTACCCGGGTATCCCGGGGAATGGACATAACCTTCAGGGTCTTGTCTTGGGGGTTGAGCCGCACTAGCAGCAGGGTATCCGTACGGCCGGAAAAAATGGCCTCGGACTGGGCCGGGGCATCGAGAACTTCGTCAATCCCCATGACCAGAATGTTGACGGGCCGAGTCACCTGGTACCGGAAACCGGATTTCCAAAGATCGCCCAGCCCCATCGCTGGCCTGGATTCACCGACCATGAACTCGGGCAGAGGTAAGAACAGGGCTAGGCCCGCCCCAACTAGGGCGGAGGTGGCGGCGGCCCCCACCAATAGGCCGCTCCACAGCAGCACCTGCAGGGCCCGGCCTAGGCCCCGCCGCTGGGATTGGCCTACCGGGGGCTGGCTAGGGGGGCTCTCTGGGGGGCCATTGGGCTTGGGATTAGGAGTATCTCCTAGGGGTACCTGCTGGGTTGAGGCCACTCTTCACCACCTAACTGAACTGCTTGCGAAAGGGTAACCTGGATCGATCCTGCCCAGTAGATGACTTGGACCGACGGTCATTCTGGATAGAACGGAAACTTTGTAGGAACTTAATGTGTTAATCAATATTAAGCCAATTTTGCCCCTCCCCCCCCTGCCCAAAGGTAGGATCAGGAAGTTAGTGAGTAGGTGAGTTAGTTAATTGTAAGCAGGGGGTTTGGGGGCTACGCCGTTCAGCTGAGCCGCTCACGACGAAGCCCCCAGGCCGGAGGGTCTACCCCCCTCTACCCCCAACCACCTCTTCTATTGAATGGCCGAATGGCCCCCACCGACTTAGCCCGCAAACTATACTCAAAACCCTAAGGAAAACTCCCTATGACCACCCTCATCCCCGTAATCTTGGCCGGCGGCAAGGGCGAGCGATTTTGGCCTGTCAGTCGGTTAGAGCGGCCTAAGCAGTTTCTCTGCCTGGATGGTAGCGATCGCAGCCTGTTGCAGGCAACCGCCGATCGACTGCTCCCTCTGGCCGGCGGTTGGGATAACCTCTGGGTAGTTACCGCTGCTCACCTAGCTGAGGGGGTGCGGGAGCAACTGCCACACCTGCCGACCGCCAATTTGCTGGTTGAGCCCATGGGCCGAGATACCGCTCCAGCAGTGGCTTGGAGCACCCTGGAGGTGGCTCAGCGCCATGGCCCCGAGGCCCTGCTGGGCTTTTTCCCCGCTGACCACTGGATTGCCGATACCGATGCCTTTGCCCAGACGATTCGGGGGGCCGCGGATCTAGCCATGGCGCAAAATGCCATTGCCACCCTAGGAATCACCCCGAGCTATGCCGCCACCGGCTATGGCTACATTGAGCAGGGAGACCCCGTGGGCACCTACGAGTCCCTCACCGCCTACCGAGTCAGTCGTTTCACCGAAAAACCCGATGCTAAGACCGCCGAGACCTTTATTGCCAGTGGTCGGTTTAGCTGGAACAGCGGCATGTTTGTTTTCCCGGCCCAGGTGATGCTGAAGGAACTCAAGACCCACGCCCCCGAGCTGATCAACCCCATCTTGGCCCAGGGCGTTGAGGCTTACCCTAACCTGACCAAGCTCAGCATTGACTATGCGGTGATGGAGCACACCGATCGGGCCTACGTCATGCCCGTAGCCTTTGGTTGGGACGACTTAGGGGATTGGAATGCGGTGGAACGGTTGTTGAAAAAGCCCGAGGATAAAAATGTTGATCTAGCTACCCACCTGGCCCTGGATACCGAGGGGAGCATTGTCTACGCCACCGACCCCGACGAAGTGGTGGTGACCATTGGGTTAGAAGATGTGGTCATCGTTCGGGATGGCCAGGCCACCCTGGTGGTGCATAAGGATCGCACCCAGGACATAAAAAAAGCCGTTCAACGCCTGGGCGCTGAGGCCCGGTGGCAGCATCTCCTGTAGCGTCGGGGCAATCAGACTAGGAATGTTCTGGGTCAGCGAAGGCTTGGTATAATGCTGGGATCAGACCTTTGACCCCGGATTTCGACTTCAGGGGGCCACCGCCGCGGGTTTTGTCCAACCATGCACTCAACCATCGACGATATTGACTTTCAAGCCCGTCAGGGTAGCGTTGCCGCCATTATTCAACTGCTCAATGAGCACTTCGCCCAGGCTGGCATTCGCACCCGCGCCGTGCAGGACAATGGTGTCCTGCAGTTGCTGGTCGAAGCCCCGACGGCGGAGCAACTGCCCCAGGCCACCGTGGTGGAACAGGTGCGAGAAGTGCTAGAAGCGATCAGTCCCAGGGGGATTGCCAAGGTCAATATCAACGGCCGCATTGTGCAGGAACAGCAGTTGCTATGGCTGGAAGAAATTAAGCGCGACCCTGAAAATAGCCTGCTCTGGTCAGAACCGGTCACCCTGCGTCAACCGAACCCGGTGGTGCGATTCTGGCAAGATTTGCGCGCTCCCCGCCAGCGCAACCCTTACCTAGAGGATGTGCCGAGCAAAAAAGTTTCCCGCAATCGTACCGCCTTTTGGCGTGGCCTGGTCGGCGGAGCCAGTTTAGCCTTGCTCCTGCTGATGGTGGGGTGGGCTACCAAGGATTGGCTCAGGGCTAGCCTGGCCCCCCTGGGGCGAACTAACCACCCCGCCGCAGTGCCCACCCCTGCCCCAACGCCCCCGCTCACCCCTACCCAAGATCCCTTTGTGCTGGCGGTGCGCATTGCCCAGCAGGCGGTGGAAGATGGCCAATCTGCCACCACTGCCGCAGAGTGGCTAGACTTAGCGGTGCGCTGGCAACGGGCTTCGGATTTGATGGCCGAGGTGCCGACAACGGACGAACGCTACCCCATTGCCCAAGACCGCATTGCCACCTACGCCAACAACCGGGCCCGGGCCATTCAGGAGGCCGAGAAAATCCAGGCCCAACCCTAGAGCCCCAGAAGAGTCACCGGCGGCCGGGCTAGAGTTGGCCGAACCCTTTCTTTTTCTTCTGTTTTTTCTGCTTTTTGGAGCTAGGGGCTCGGAACCCCGGTCGGGATCCCCCCAGGCCCGGCAGACCGGGCGCACCCCCCAAGCCCGGCATGCCGCCACCTAGTCCGGGCATCCCACCGCCCAGCCCAGGCATACCGCCACCGCGACCCATCTGCTGCATCAGCGATCGCATTTTGGTAAAGTCGCTCACCAGTTTGCTCACATCCTTTTCTTGGTGACCTGACCCAGCGGCAATCCGTCGCCGCCGGCTGGGCGAACCAGAAAGCAGGTTAGGGTGTTTGCGTTCTTCCCGGGTCATGGAGTTAATCATGGCTTCACAGCGCTTCAACTGCACCTCACCCTGCTCCAGCATTTCCCCGGAAATTTGTTTGCCCAGGCCTGGGATGAGCTTCATGATACTGCCCAGGGATCCCATGCTTTTCATGAACCGCATCTGCTTGAGGAAATCATCAAAGTCAAACTCTGCCTCTAGGATTTTCCTTTGCAGTTTTTCCGCATCGGCAATATCGACGGCTTCCTGGGCCTTTTCTACCAGGGTGAGGACATCGCCCATCCCCAAAATGCGCGAGGCCATGCGGTCGGGGTAAAAGGGCTGCAGGGCTTCTACCTTTTCCCCCACACCGATGAACTTAATCGGCTGGCCCGAGATCTGGCGCACCGACAGGGCGGCCCCGCCGCGGGCATCGCCGTCCATTTTGGTGAGAATGGCACCGGTAATGCCAATTTGCTCGTGGAAAGTACGGGTTAGGTTGGCGGCTTCCTGGCCGGTCATGGCATCCACCACCAGCAGCACCTCATCGGGGTGGATCGCCGCTTTAATATCCGCCAGTTCCGCCATCATTTTGGGGTCAATCTGCAAGCGCCCGGCGGTATCGACGATGACGGTGTCAACCCTGGTCGCCCTGGCCTGTTCTATCCCCTGCCGGGCAATGTCCACGGGGTTGGCCTCGGTGCCCAGTTCAAATACAGGCACCCCAATTTGCTCACCAAGGGTAATCAATTGATCCACCGCGGCGGGACGATACACATCGGTGGCGACCAGCAGCGTGCTGCGATTTTCCTTGCGCAGGTGTAGGGCCAATTTAGCCGTGGCGGTGGTTTTACCGGTGCCCTGTAAACCCGCCATCAGCACCACCGTTGGCTTGACGGCGGCATCAGCCAGCGGCACGTTAGTCTCGCCCATCAGGGTGACCAACTCATCATGGACAATCTTGATGAATTGCTGATCGGGGTTGACCCCCTTGACCACCTCTGCCCCCAGGGCCTTGTCCTTAACCTCCGCGATGAAGTCTTTGATCACCTGCAGGTTAACATCGGCTTCCAACAGGGCCCGACGGACTTCGCGCAGAGCTTCGTTAATATTGGACTCGCTAATTTTGTCTTGTCCGCGCAGGCTCTTCCAGGCCGACTCGAGGCGATCAGACAGGGCTTCAAACATGGGTGGGTCAACTCAAAACAGCAACGGCCGGGGAGCCAGGGCAGCCCCAACCAGAGAAAAAACTGCCGATAGGGCAAGGCTTCTATTGTAGAGGGTTCATCCCGGCCTCAGGAAACCCCCGGGGGGAACTCTCCCCGGCCTGAGACCCAGGTAGCCCCACCAGCCGGTGCGATTGGCTCGCCCAAACTGGGCAATCTGGGTGGGCAGGATCTGCTGTAGGGTGGGACTGCGGTAGGTTTCAGGGCGATCCAGGCAGGCTACGGCTATGGAATTTTTACACCAGCTCAATTCCCCTGGGGAGGGGCAAACCTCTGGAGCAGCCTCCAGCGAGGCTGGGACCGAGGATGGCCCCCCTCCCAGGGAAAGTTGGCCCAGCGGGGCACTGGAGCCGACAGGGTGCTGGGCAACGGACTGGACGGCCTTAATCCGCCATCACAGCCACCTGCTGATGGCCGTCATTGCCGTCGAAACCCACCTGAACTCGGCCCCTCCCCCTTGGCGCCTACGCTTTGCCAACGATTACTTTTATCACCTGACGGGGCTCCCGACAGAGCAGGAGCAATTGCCTCAGGATGTTTTGACCCGCCTCACCGTCACGGACCAGCAGGGACTACGCGATCGCTTCCGTCGTCATTTTCTCAACGCCCTGTTAGAGCAATGCTATGGAGAAGCCCATTTAGTCGCCCGGCGATGGCTCCATGAACCCCTGGTGGTATCCCTGAACGATCCCGAAACCCAGCAAAGGCGCCAATTTGAACTGCGCTTAAGCACGGCTCCTGAGGGGATTCGCATCCAGGCCGTAGCCCCTGAGATTGAAGCCCAGGTGCGGGCTTGCTGGCCCCACCCGCCCAGCCGATCCCAGGTGACGACCCAGTTGTTGATGCGGGATTCGGCCCTCAATCAGGTGATTGCCCATCTCAGGCCGGATCAGTACGCCGCCAGGGGATTACTGCTTCTAGAGGGCATTGAGGTGACGGAGCGGGAAACCTCCAAGGCCCTGATCCAATTGTTAGTGGGCCAAGAACCCGTGATTGGCACCAGCCAGTTTGACAAGGCCAATCGCCTGATTAAGCAACTGTTTGGGGCCGATAACAGTCTCTTGCTGATTGCAGAAAACCAGCGGGCTCAATTATTTCGGGGGCTTGATCAACCCCACTGGGAGGATCGCACCTATGCCTTGGGGGAACTGCAGCCCTCGGTGTTTTGGCGCGCCACGGAAACCGGTGCAGTTCTCACCGTTGCGGACCTGAGCCTGGAGGCCCCAACCCAGTGTGAGCAGGATCTTTGGGCGGAAGGAGCGCGATCGCTTCTGGTCATTCCCCTGGTGAGGCACCCTGGCCTCCCGGACCAAGGCTCTCAACCCATGATGGGTCTGGTCGGACTCACCAGTACCCAGCCCTTTGCCTTCAATCAGGCCGATTGTAGCCTGGCCACCACCCTGATTCCGGCCCTCAAGGCCGCGATGCGCTACAGCGTCAGGGAACAGTTTAGCCAGGTGCATCCAGCGGTACGTTGGCGGTTTGAACAGGAGGCGGAACGACTGAGTTTGGGCCTGCCACCGGTGCCAATTGTCTTTGAGGGCGTCTACCCGCTCTATGGCATTTCCGATCTTCGGGGGTCTTCCGACGAACGAAACGGGGCCATTCAGCAGGATCTCTTGGCGCAATTGCACCTGGCCCTGGCGGTGGTCACCAGCGTGGGCCAAACCCTGAAGCATGGGCTTATCGATCAACTCAAGCTAGATCTAGAAGACCGCATCGAGGCGCTGGCCAAGGGGGTTACCGTCGATACTGAAGTTACCCTGCTGAGCTACCTGCGGCAGGACGTTGAGGCCCATTTCGCCTACTTTGCCCAAATCAATCCTGGGGCCAGAGCCGCGATCGCCCGTTACCGCGCGGCCATCGACGCCAGCCATGGCTCAGTCTACGCTGCCCGCGCTCGCTATGACCAAACCATGGCCTCCATTAACGGCCTGTTGCGGGATACCTGGAACCGCTGGCAACCCGCTATGCAGAGCATCACCCCCCACTACTGCGACCTGGAAGCGACCGATGGCATAGACCACATGATCTATGCGGGGCAGGCCATTGATCCAAACTTTACGGAGTTCCACCTCAAGGCCCTACGCTACGAACAACTGCGAGCCATGTGTGACTGCGCCCGCCGTGGCCTAGACCTCAAAGCCCGCTACCACACCGCCATGGAAATCACCCACCTGGTTTTGGTTCAGGGCTCGACCGTGGATATTGTCCACGACGAAACCACCGAGCGCCTGTTCGACCTCCGTGGTAGCCGCGATACCCGCTACGAAATTGTCAAGAAGCGCATTGATAAAGCCTGCGATGCAGAAACCCACCAGCGCATTACCCAACCCGGTCAGCTCACGGTGGTCTATTCCACCCCAGCGGAATGGCAGGAGTATGGGCAGTACCTGCACTATCTGCAACGGGAGGGCTGGGTGGGCAACCAGATCGAGCGGGGCTTAGTGGAGCCCCTACCCGGGGTCAGCGGCCTCAAGTTTGCCAGGGTGCGTGTCTTGCCTGATCCCACCCCAGTTAAAGCTGGGGAGGCTAGGCTGAAGCCGGATGCCTTGCCCTTTACCTAGCCGGCCAGCAGAGCGCCCCAGGGGCTGATCCTGGGCTAGCCCAGGGCTGCAATCCTCTTCTCGCCGATTTCAGCCGCCGCCGCTGGCCCGACCCAGGAAAGTTGGGGTTTAAACCACGAAAGCGCCCCTTTTAGGGGCGCTTTTCTAAGCTAGCCCGGCGACGGCCCAGATAGGGGGCAGCCCAGGCCAAGCATTAACCGTGAATGACAGGAGCCTGTAAGGCCACGGGGGTCGCTTCACCGGCCGAGGCCAGGTCGAGGGGGAAGTTGTGAGCATTGCGCTCGTGCATCACTTCCATACCCAGGTTGGCCCGGTTAATCACATCCGCCCAGGTGCCAATCACCCGACCCTGAGAGTCGAGGATGGACTGGTTGAAGTTGAACCCATTCAGGTTGAACGCCATGGTGCTGATACCTAGGGAGGTAAACCAGATGCCAATCACCGGCCAGGCCCCCAGGAAGAAGTGCAGGCTACGGCTGTTGTTGAAGCTGGCGTATTGGAAGATCAACCGACCAAAGTAGCCG
>DVEE01000338.1 GCA_015295885.1 Leptolyngbyaceae cyanobacterium M65_K2018_010 | reverse complement strand
CAGCCAATGGGTAACCGGGCCCCTGGCCAGAAGGGCAGTGCACCGCCTTCGCAGTGAGTGCGATGCCGTGGTCGTGGGCGGCAACACTGTGCGTTGCGATAATCCCCAACTCATCACCCATGGACAAAGTCAGCACAATCCCAAACGCATCGTCCTTAGCCGCCAGTTAGACCTGCCTCGCCAGGCCCATTTGTGGAACACCCAGGTGGCCCCTACCCTCGTCTTTACAACTCCCCAAGCCTCGCCCGAACAAGTTGAGTTTCTCACCCAGGCCGGGGTAGAAGTCATCATCACCCAGGAACTTACCCCTAAAACCGTCACCCACCACCTTTTTGACCAAGGGTGTGCCCAGGTCCTATGGGAATGTGGGGGTCACCTAGCAGCCCAAGCTATCAAGGATGGCATCATTGACAAAGTCTGGGCCTTTGTAGCCCCTAAACTGTTGGGCGGATTCAGGGCTCCCGGCCCCGTTGATGACCTAGGCATTGATTTAATGACCCAGGCCATCCCCCTCAATCGTCTTAACTTTCATGCAATGGGAGAGGATTTTTTAATCGAGGGCTATCTCACCTCCGAATCCTAAGGGGGGATGCAACCCCTCAGGATTGGGGGTAAACCTTTAAAAACGGTGCCATGTCGTAACTAAGCGTCCGCTGGCGCATGAAGTTATCTAACACCAGCCGCATATCATCCTTACCTCGAAAGGTATCTACCCGCTCACGCACTTGGCCACCCTCAAACCAGAGCAAGGTCGGTAGGGTAGACAAACGATAGGTATTGGCTAGGCGTAAATTTTCATCAGCATTGACATCAACTACGAGCACTTGACCTTCCCACTCGGTCTGAAAATGGTTCAGCAAAGGCCGAATCATCTTACAGAGGCCACACCAGGGAGCCCAAAAATGAACTAGAACCGGCAGGTCAGAGGCTAAAACGATGGATTCAAAGGTTGTTTCGCAAACAGAGGTTGACATCAGGGGAGTAGGAAGTTTGGTTAACAGGCGCTAAAAACAGGCCAGGCAACTACGGGTTGCTTGAGATTCAAGGAAAAAATTGAATAAAGTAAATTGCTGTTGGGATCATTGTAGACCAGTTCAGAATGGAAGTTAATGGGCTGGAGCCAGGATTTTTGAAGATTTTTAATATAGGATTTTGAACCCCCCAGGGAGGTATGGCAACATCATCCTTTTGTAAAGATTTACTAAACTCAATCCCCCTGCCTGGGATAGTCGACAAGACTGTGCTCCCCTGCCCAAGGACTAAAAAACCTGAAGCCAGCTACCAACGCTACCCCGGTAATTGAACCAGGGCTTGACTTAACAAAGACTGCGCCGCCTCTGCGGGAAGCGGTTTAGCAAAAAAGTAACCCTGGCCATAGTCGCATTGCTCCTGCTTCAGCATATCCACCTGCTCAGAGGTCTCTACCCCTTCAGCAACTACCTCCATCCCCAGTTCCTGGCCAAGGGTCAAAATAGTGTGGATAATGGCCCGGTCTTCATAGCTTTTTTCCAGTCTCCCCACGAAGGATTTATCCACCTTCAGCGTATCCATGGGGAAACGGTGGAGATAGCTCAGAGATGAATAACCCGTACCAAAATCATCGATGGCGAGCTTCAAGTCTAAGGCCTTGAGCCTCAACATCAGATCAATGGCGGCATCAACATCCCCCATAACCATGCTTTCGGTAATTTCTAGGCGGATACAATCTCCTCTGACCTGGGTATCGGCCAGAATGGATTTGATCTGGTTAATCAGATCAGGCTGGCTAAACTGGCGATTAGAGAGGTTAATACTCATGGTCAAGTGTTGATACTCGGGAAACCGACTGTGCCAGTTGCGTAGTTGCAGGCAGGCCTCCTGAAAAATCCATTGCCCCAGGGCCACAATCAGCCCTGTTTCTTCAGCCGCAGGAATAAAGGCACCGGGTAGTACAAAGCCCCTGTCCCGTTGACGCCATCGCACCAACGCCTCAAAGCCAGAAAGCTCGCCCGTTTTGAGTCGAACAATCGGTTGGTAGTAAAGAAGGAATTCCTGATTATCCAGGGCACTAATTAAGTCACTTTCCAACTGTAGCCGGTTGACGGCTTCCGTCAGCATGCCGGCGGAAAAAATTTCAAACCGCGATTTACCTAAAGCTTTAGCCCGGTACATGGCCGTGTGGGCATCTCTAAGCAGATCCGCGGGCTTGTGCTCCAGCCCCCCCTGACTAATGGCCAACCCCATGCTGATCGTGCTGGGTAACTTTTGGCCTTGCAGGTTAATGGGCTCCGAAAGCTTATACTGCAAGGCATCCATCGCCTGACCGGCCTGGTTACACTCTAAATGAGTGAGCAATAAAGCAAATTCATCCCCCCCAACCCGAGCCACTGGGGCCTCATGGGGCCTATGCTTGACCAACCGCTGGGCAATCATGCGTAGCACCCAATCACCGGCCTGGTGCCCCAGGCTTTCATTGATAACCTTAAACCGATCCACTCCCATAAACACTACGATGACCGGCAGGTTGCTGGCTCCCCCTTGGTGATGGTTAAGGGCAGTTTGAATACTCCCCATAAAGGATTCGCGGTTAGGCAGGCCCGTTAGTGCATCGTGGGTACTGCGATAGAGCAGTTGGTAGGCCATCACAGCGGCGGTGGTGACGAAAATGCCTACCATAGGTTCTGCCATGGGTAACCACAGCAACTGATTCACTCCAAACCAACCGATTCCGCCTAAACTAACTAGTACCAGTAGGGTTGACCCTAACAGCAAACTAGGCCGCCTCGATACCCAGGCTAGACTACCCGCCACCAGACACCACCCCCATAGCCATAACCCCTCGGACCATGGGGGCAAAAATCGATAGAGGGCGGGTTTATCCTCTAGCAAATCTAAAAGCTGACTCACCATCTGGGCGTGGATGACCACGCCTGGCATCGTCAAGTCTCGATCCTGGTTAAAGCTGAAGGGGGTATAGAAGCGATCCTTGAGGCTAGGAGCAATGGTACCAATTAGCACCACGTTGTCAGTGATCCAGGCGGAATCAAACTGGCCGCTCAGCACCTGACTAATCGATAGCTGGCGCAGGGGCCGATGACGACTGTAGTAACGCAGCATAATTTGATAGCCGCTGCTATCGACAGCCTGGTATCCTCCGTCGGGTCCTGACAGGACTTTAATGGGCAGATTACCTAAATGCAGAAATTCCTCATCGGCCTCCAGGGCTAAGGGGTCACCCTGGGTATCGGCTAGCACTACGCGGAGCGCTAGGGAATAGTGCCCTCCTTCCGGCCCGCGAACAAAAAGCAGATTGCGACGGATAATGCCATCGGAATCGGTAGGGAAGTCGTTGAAGCCTACTCGATGCCTGCCCACGGTAGGGGGGGCAGGAACCTCGCCTAGACCCGGCGCATTGCCAACGTTTTTAATCGCAATTAGGTTTTCCGCCGCCAGCTGTTGGACCAAAGCCGCTGAACCAGGGGGGCGAAAGGTGCTGCGGTACAGATCTAACCCCACCACACTGGGGTGATGGGACTGAACTTTAGCTAGCACGTTGGCCAATAGTTCATCGGATAGGGGCCAACCATACTGCCGAATATCAGCTTCGGTGATCCCCACAATGGTCAAACGGGGGTTAAGGGGTTGATCGGGTTGAGACCGAACCAAATGGTCGAAAACAAAGAGTTCCGCTGGCTCAAGCATTTGCCATAGCTTAGCCCCGGTGAGGCACAAGCTGGCAAAGATACTCGACAAGAGTACGATTTTACTACCAGTCCCCAGGGCCCTTCCCCCCGCGGGGGATAGGGACTGGGGTACCAAAATGCGCTGAAGATTAGAGCTAATCCGTTTTAAGGAAGCTTTCACAGGACCTGAAACCTTAGAGTAAAAAGGCGCTTTTCCAGCCGTTGCATGCTTAGAATGTACCCGCTTCTGTTCTAGCTCAGCTTGGCAGACCCGATTGATCTTGCCAATAGGCAGTCATGGTACATCGTTCTACTACCCAGGATGCCCATTTTGCAGGATCACCCAGCAGACTTTAAAGTGGCTTTGGCCCAGGGGCTCTACCTCGAGGGGCTGGAACTTGGGCGCCCCTTGGGGCAAAAAAAACGGCAGGCCTTCAAAATACCTGCCGCCTGGGTCGTGGGGTATGCCTTGAGTAGTAAGATGGCATGAAGGTGGTTGGGTTCTAGGTTAAGCCCAACGCTTTTAGGCTCAGGCCACGAAAAGTGGAAAGCCAAACCCCTGAGAGATTAAGGCCCCGCGCAGGCTGCCCAGCCCAAGGATAGCCGCTCTGACACCCCCCTAGGCTCATGGTTGAGAGCAGGTGCGCCACCGTCAAAATCATAGTTCTAAAAGAATCGTGCTCCATTTTCCGTAAGCT
>DVEE01000001.1 GCA_015295885.1 Leptolyngbyaceae cyanobacterium M65_K2018_010 | reverse complement strand
TGATATCTCTAAATCCTTCGGAACCTTGCTGCTCGAGGGTCGTTTGAAAGCGATCGGCAAATTTGGCCACGCAGCGATTACGGCTTTTGGCTAATTGCTCCAGGCTTCCGAGGGCCGTATCCAAGTCCCACACCTCCACGGCGGTGTGGAGTTGATCCCAAGCCCGACTTTGCTGGTTATTGGTGGCGACCTTAAGTTGGTGACGATCCAAAATGTTAAAGGCAAGCCAGAAACTCAGGCTCAGAATAGTAGCCATCCCCAGGGAAATCAGACATCCGCCTAGGGGGGTGTTGCGCTTAAAGGCCCTCTCCCCCGCCTGCTTACTCTGCTTAACTAACTGATTGTAGTAATTAACAAAGGGCGGCATCTGGTCCACAAACCAAACTTCAATGCCGGAGTGCTTCAACTGTTCCGCTAATTTATAGGCTTCTTCCCAGTCTTGGTCGGGGGTTAAGCCAGCAATAACAGGCCGCTGATCAGGGAAGTGAGGGGTTTGGGCCTGCATATCATCGGCTGCACTCCACAGAGCAGTCTGGGTCAGGGTATGGGAGCAGTCAATGGCGTAATCCTGGGTCAGGATGTCAATCTTTCCACCCGCCGGGGAGGGCACCTGGCGATAAACGCTGTGCCCATGCTCCTCTAGCCAGCGGGCTAAAAAGGCCTGTAGGGTCTCTTGACTGGAAAACTCCATAGATGGGGCTGTGGCCATCGCCAACGCAAGACAACTATTGGTACTTCATCTTAATGGCGCATTCCCATTTGGCGCATCAACCTGGCTTGAATTCTCCCCGTTGCTGAACCGACGGCAAGGAACTCACGGCGGCGAAATGTGGTGGAGTACCAGCCCCCAAATCTAAGAAAAAACCTTTCCCCGCATCGTTGCGAGGAAAGGAGCACTTTGGAGATGACAGTTGAAACGACTCACTAATGCCTGGGCTGGGGATCACCACTGAAGGGTTGCATTCCAGTAGCGGGATAATCGTCGTGGGTGGGGCCAAACAGTGCCAGGATAGATTCCACCAGATCACCAAAGAAGCCCTTCTCAGCCTTTAAAACTGGAATCACCTCGCGGACGTTGTCGGAGGAAAACGCATAGCCCTGGCTTTCGCCCAGGGTAACTAGTTCTCCGGGCTGTTCCAGCTCTTCGACTTGGCTCTTTAAGCTCGGATCCTGAGCAGCCTGCTGGAGAAACGAAAGCGCATTTTCTTTAGACATACCGTTTCACTCCCATGACCAATCGGGGTTTAAGCGTAACGCTCTACCTTATAGTGTTGCGCTACTGGTGACCACTGCTCTCTCCCCTCAATAGAACCTTGCATTTCTTGAAACGATGTAACCAAATGCTGACTCAGGGACTGGAGCCCGACGCTGATGAAATTCCGCCAGATGCCTAAGGTTTGGAGCCAGCAAACCATTGCACGACTGAACCCCAAGGCAGTAAACTAATGTTAAGGAATGTAAATAAACTTCTAAGGAATAATTTTGGGTCTGTTTTGGGGACACTGTTCAGGCTCACCTGAGCCGCCCCGAAAGTGTCTTGCTACTTCCCTTCGCTCCCCCTTAGACCGGATCGCGTGCTACGGTTCTCCCTACCCCAAAAGTTGGCTATGTTACGTAAAGTATTACTAAGTCCTGAGGTTGTTAAAAATACTGCGTTGCGTCCGACTGCTGGTACTGGCGTTATGCCCCTGAAGATCTATTGAGGCTACTGAAGTCTCTGTATTTCCCCTCACCGCACTGGATACCCCTTAACCTGCCATGTTTGAACATTTTACGAATACCGCCATCGCTGTCATCATGAAGGCCCAGGAAGAGGCCCGTCGGCTACGCCACAATTTTGTGGGTACGGAGCAACTGCTGCTAGGGCTGATCAAGGAAGATGCTTCGGTCGCCGCCCGGGTACTGGATGAATTTGGCGTTAATCTCAACGATGCCAGGGCTGAGGTCGAAGCCATCATTGGTCGGGGCAGTGGTAGTGTGCCGCCTGAGATTCCCTTTACCCCCAAGGTCAAGCAGGTATTTGAGCAGGCGTTTCAAGAGGCCCGCAAGATGGATGCGGCCTACATTGAACCCGAACATCTGTTGCTGAGCCTGACCCAGAATTCGGAGAGTGTCGCCTACCGGGTACTCACTAATTTGGGGGTTGATCCCGCTAAGGTGCGGACCCGCATTATCCAGGAGTTGGGCGAAGCGGCGGCGGTGCCCGCTGGTCGTCGGGAGAGCAATCGTGAGCGGGAATCCTCGCGCAAGCGAGGCAAGGTTTTGGCCGAATTTGGCACGGACCTGACCGCTCGGGCCGCCCAGGGCAAGATCGACCCGGTTGTCGGTCGCGCCAAGGAAATTGAGCGGGTAGTGCAAATTCTAGGACGCCGCACGAAGAATAATCCCATTCTGGTGGGTGAGCCCGGGGTGGGCAAAACTGCCATTGCCGAAGGCCTGGCCCAGCGCATTGTCAATCAGGATGTGCCGGAGGCGCTACTGAGCAAGCGGGTGATCAGTCTGGATATGGGATCACTGGTGTCGGGCACCCGCTTCCGGGGTGACTTTGAAGAGCGGCTTACCCAATTGGTGGAAGAAGTCCGCCAGGATCCCGATGTAGTGCTGGTCATTGACGAAATTCATACTTTGATTGGGGCTGGATCCCTAGAAGGCGGTATGGATGCCGCAAATCTATTGAAGCCGGCCCTGGCCCGCGGCGAAATGCAGTGCATTGGGGCCACCACCCTGGATGAGTTCCGCAAGTATATTGAGCGGGATGCGGCCCTGGAACGACGCTTTCAGCCGGTGATGGTAGACCCACCCTCGGTGGACGATACTATCGAAATTTTGCAAGGCATTCGCAGCCGTTACGAGCAATTCCATCAGGTGACGATTACCGACGCGGCCCTGGTGGCGGCAGCGCGATTGTCCGATCGCTATATTAGCGATCGCCACCTGCCCGATAAAGCCATCGACCTGATCGACGAAGCAGGTTCCCAGGTGAAGTTGCGGTTCATGCCTAAGTATCCCTCCAAGGACCTGAAGCAAAAGCTTCGACAGATCAATAAGGACCTCGATGAGTCCATTCAGCTCCAGGACTTTGGTAAGGCCAATGCCCTGCGTACCGAGCGGCAGGCCCTGCTCGGTCAGCTTCAGGCGGAGGTGCCTGAGTATGCCGAAGCGGGGGCTACCCTGGCAGCTCTGCCGGTGGTGGATGAAGAGAGTATCGCCGATGTGGTAGCGGCCTGGACGGGGATTCCGGTGAACCGGATGACTGAAACCGAATCGGCTCGCTTGATGCACCTGGAGGAGGTGTTGCACGAACGGGTGATTGGTCAGCATGAGGCGGTGGTAGCGGTATCCAAGGCGATTCGCCGAGCCCGGTCGGGTCTGGCCAGTGCCAACCGGCCCATTGCCAGCCTGGTGTTCTCTGGGCCTACCGGAGTCGGCAAGACCGAGCTATCCAAGGCCCTGGCGGTGGCGTTGTTTGGCTCCGAAGAGGCGATGATCCGCCTGGATATGTCGGAATTTATGGAAAGCCACACGGTATCTAAGCTGATCGGTTCGCCGCCGGGGTTTGTCGGCTACGACGAGGGTGGTCAACTGACCGAGGCGGTGCGACGGAAGCCCTACACGGTGATCCTGCTGGATGAAATCGAAAAGGCTCACCCCGACGTCTTTAACCTGCTGCTACAGGTGCTCGATGACGGCCTTCTGACCGATTCCAAAGGTCGCACCGTCAGCTTTAAGAACACCCTGATCATCATGACCTCCAACATCGGTTCCCAGGTGATCGAAAAGGGTGGCAGCAGCCTGGGCTTTGACCTGGCCACCGATGTGGCCAATAGCCAGTACAACAACATTCGTAACTTGGTCAACGAGGAGATGAAACAATACTTCCGGCCTGAACTGCTGAACCGGCTGGATGAGATTATCGTCTTCCGTCAGTTGACCCGTGACGAAGTTAACCAGGTAGCCGACCTGATGCTGGATCAGGTTAACAAGCGCCTAGCCGATCGTCAGATTTCGGTCACCCTATCCGAGGCCTTCCGCCATAAGCTAGCTGAAACGGGGTATGACCAGCGCTACGGGGCCCGACCCATGCGCCGTGCCATTGCCCGCCTGGTCGAGGATACTCTGGCTGAGGCCATTCTGGCCGGGGACTTGGCTGACGGCGGCGAAGTTCTTCTAGATGTAGACCCGGCGGGTAATCCTGTGGTTAAGCCCGTGCAACAACCTGCCCTGGTGGGCGCCCATTCCTAGCATGGGGTATTACGGAGGTTCGCTCAAAGCCAGGCGTCAGCTGTCTAACCGGCGCTGATTAGGCTCATCCACCCCGCCAGAGCTCCGAGGTTTTCAGACCTCCGAGGTTTTCAAAACCTCGGAGGTCTCTGGTTTCTGCCTCTCTACGGGCTAGGACTCGGCCTTAGCGACCAAGGGATACAGGGGTTCCTGACCGTTCAACCGCCAGAGGCTGATGCACAGGGCAGTGGCCACCGTGAGCCACACCAGCGACGGCAAAATCACCCAGCCGGCCAGGGGCAGCACTCGGTAATAGCTCACCGTTAGCACGGCCGCCGACAGCAGCGGCCCCACGATTACCATGGGCACGGCGGCTCCCAGGCGGCCTTCCACCGTGAAAATCGTATTCCAGGTATCGCCCAGGCTGAGGTGAATGACGTACAGCACCAGGGGCCAGATCAAAAAGCTTTGCCCCAGGGCTGACCACACCAGATAGGCCGATACCACCCGCAGCACGGCAATGCTCATCCATACAATGGGGAAGGCCAGCGGTGGGGGTGCCCAAGCCGGACGCTGGAGGGACTGGTAACGACCATTGCTGCGCGTATTGTCTAGCAGAGAGAAGAGGCGCGATCGCAGTGTGACAGCAGCAAAAAATACCCCGACGATGGCAGTAACAATCCCCTGGGGTAGGGTAGCCAGGTCAAAGTAGGCAAAAGCCCCATCCATCCCCCACAACAGCGCCGTGAGGGCAGCCACCTGGGCCAGGGTCGCCCCCCAATAGGTCAGGGTGGCCTTTTTGTCCCAGCGGGGATTGGCCAAATCGGTCTGGATGGTGGTGTCATGGGTAGTAGCTTTGACCCCCATGACGGTGTTGACGGTGCTTTTCACAACGTTGTTAGGGTTCATCGGGCTAAAAAGGACTGCGAGGGATAGCTGGGCTTTCCAGGCGGCGGCCAGCCAGCTCGGCCCGCGGGGGGCAGGGGATAGAGCTAACCGAGTACCAGCCTAGTCGTCAGGGCTTGACCTGACTGCTTAGATCCTAATCCCTAGGGGCCACCGCTACGGATAGAGTAAAGAAGGTCTAGGGGAAAATCAGGGCAATGGACAACGCGGAACAGAAACGGGTGGTCGTGGTCGGCGCCGGCTGGGCGGGTCTGGGGGCAGCCTATCATCTGGCGCGGCAGGGCTATGCCGTCACGTTGCTGGAAGCGGGCCCCTACCCTGGTGGCTTGGTGGCCGGCTGGCAAACCGCCCAGGGAAGGGCTGTGGAGGCGGGTATCCATGGGTTTTGGTACCCCTACCGCAACATTTTTGCCCTCACCGATCACCTGGGCCTCCAGCCCTTTACCGGCTGGACCCGGTCGGCCCAGTATTCGCCCCAGGGCCTAGAGGTCGAGTCCCCCATCTTTCAGGCCCAACCCTACCTGCCGACCCCCCTGGGAACCTTCCTCTATACCGACTTTAAGCGGCTGCCACTGCTGGATCGGCTGTCGGCCCTGCCGCTACTCCAAGCCTTGATTGACTTTGACAACTCCGACGAGGCCTGGCAGCGCTACGATCGCATCACCGCCCGGGAACTCTTCCGTCAGTATGGCGTTTCGGCCCGGCTGTACCGTGAATCCTTTGAGCCGATGTTGCTGGTGGGCCTGTTTGCCCCGGGGGAGCAATGTTCCGCGGCGGCGGCCCTGGGTATGCTGTACTACTTCATTCTGGCCCACCAGCCCGATTTCGATGTGCGCTGGTGCCGGGGCACCGTGGGGGCACAAATTTTTCGACCCTGGACGCAGGCGATTGAGCAGGCCGGCGGTAAGATTCTGGCTAACCACCGGGTTACGGATGTCCAGGTGGAGCAGAACCGCGTCACGGCGGTGTTCTGCGGTGATGCAGGGTTCGAGACCGATGCGGTGGTGTTTGCGATGGGGATTACGGGGCTGAAGAAGATCGTAGAGCAATCGCGGACGTTGAAGGAACGCCAGGAGTTCCGTGACCTTCGCAACCTGGGTGGCATCGACGTACTGGCCACTCGACTCTGGTTAGACCGCAAAGTTGACATTTCTCGCCCCTCCAATGCCTGCTTTGGCTTTCATCCCACCACCGGCTGGACCTTCTTTGACCTCAACGCTCTCCACGACGAGTATCAGGATGAACCGGGCACGGTGGTGGAAGTCGACTACTACCACGCCAACCAGCTCTTGCCCCTAGACGATGACCAGGTGCTGCGGCAGGTACATCAGGATCTGGCGGGGTGCATTCCGGCCTTTGGGGCGGCCAAAATCCTCGATGCCAGCGTGGTGCGCATTCCCCAGGGGGTGACCCACTTTGCCCCCGGCAGCCACCGCTTTTTGCTCCCGGCTACCACTAGCTTTGACAACCTCTTTATGGCAGGCGATTGGATTGTCAATCGCCACGGTTCCTGGTCCCAGGAGAAAGCCTACGTCACCGGGCTGGAGGCTGCTAACCGGGTAATCGCCACCCTGCACCAGGGGCAACCGGCGGAAATCTTGCCGGTCATGCCTGACGAACCCCACATTCAGGCCCTGCGCGCAGGGCATCGCTGGCTTAAGCAGGGCTGGCCGGCCTGGTCTAGTTTCTGGCTACCGTAAATGGAAAACGCTACCGCCCCCTCCCGACCGAGCTGGCGCGATCGCCTGCGCCAGCACCTGGAAACCACCGATACCCTACCCGGCCAGATGGTGAATGGGGCAATCGTGGTGCTCATTTTTCTCTCGGCCGCCATTTTTGTACTCAAAACCTATCCTATTCCTGCGGCCCTGGATGCCTGGCTCAATGCCCTCGACTGGATGATTGTATTGGCCTTTACCCTGGAGTACGGGCTGCGCCTGTGGGTAGCGCCTCGCCCCTGGCAGTACGCCTTCAGTTTCTACGGTCTGCTCGATCTGATTGCCATCCTGCCGTCCTGGATAGGCGTGTTTGACATTCGTTTCCTGCGCTTTTTCCGGTCGCTGCGAATTCTGCGACTGGTGCGCATTTTTAACAACCGGCTGTGGTTTGGCAAAGTCACCAGCGCTGACAGCCTAATTTTGCTGCGGATTTTGTTTACCTTGGGGGCGATTATCTTTATCTATTCCGGCCTGATTTTTCAGGTTGAACACCCTCGCAACCCCGAAGTCTTTACAACCTTTTTGGATGCCCTCTATTTTGCTGTGGTTACCATGACCACCGTGGGCTACGGCGATGTCACCCCTGTTTCCGATGCCGGTCGAGGACTCACTGTCATGATGATTCTCACGGGCATTGCGCTGATTCCCACCCAGATCAGTAGCCTGATTCGCCAACTGGTGAAAGTCAGCGACTCGCGCCCTCGGCCCTGCTCCCAGTGCGGCCTGACCAGCCACGATGAGGATGCCCACTTCTGCAAACGCTGCGGCACGGCGTTGGATCTCCTGTAGCCGGGCAGGGGCGGTTGCAATACCCCGGGTGGCCTAGGCTGGGGCGGGCATACAGGTAGACCTGGAACTGGGGCTGAAGCTCGGATCGGCTGCACGGCATGGAGGTTGCCCCACCACTCGGCGGTGCGCTGGGTGCCCCGAAACGCCGCAAGGCCATCGGCACCGGGTATTGGGGGCTACAATAGCGACAACAGGTTCTTCCTGAGCGATCTCCCTGAGCCATGGTGCAAACCCCTGCCAAAACCATCACCCTAGCTGAGTTTCTGAAACAGCCAGAGACCAAACCTGCCTGCGAATACATCGATGGCCAAATCATTCAAAAGCCCCTGCCCCAGGGACAGCACAGCACAATTCAAGGAGAGCTAGTTACCGCCATCAACACCGTTACTAAACCAGGTAACCTAGCCTGGGCTTTTCCCGAACTGCGCTGTACGTTTGGTGGTAGATCCGTCGTTCCCGACCTGTCTGTGTTCCGCTGGCAGCGATTACCTAAAAATGATGATGGCACCATTGCCAATACCTTGAACGCTGCCCCTGACTGGACGAAGGATAAATGACCATAGATGCCTAGAAACGGTGTCAGTTCCTAGGGCCGCGGGCAGCATGGAGGATTAGGCTAGGCCAGGCCACTCACCGGAAAGTCTCGCCGTTGGTTACTTTCGGCTTCGGCATTGACCGCTCGGCGGTAGGTATCGACGATGTGGTTAGGCAAAATATCGCCGCCCTGGGTCAGGAAAGACCACTCTTCCCCCACATGGACGAACTCGGCCCGCAGTTTGGTCGGCGGCATGGTGGGAATGGGGTCCGCCAGGTTGGTAATGCGGAAGGTGTTGGGCAAAATCTGGGCGTAGCTCCGCACAAACTCGGGATTGCCCACCCGAGGGCTAGCGTAAACGTAGACCTGGAGGTTGGGCTGGAGTGTAGGCACCGCCAGGGCAATATCTAGGGCCAGAACGGTGGCCAGAGCAGCACCCAAACTGTGGCCCGACACGTAGCAGGGTTTGTTGGGGTTGATTTGTTTCACCGCATCGACCGCTAGGGGATCGATGATGCTGTCAGCGATACGGCGAAACCCGGTGTGGATGCGCCCCAGAGACTCTCCGGTGTTGGGGTTAATGTAGTCCTGCTGGATGGCATAGATGTTGCCCAACCACTCGGCGGTGCGCTGGGTGCCCCGAAACGCCAAAATGCTATCGGCATCGGATTCCAACAAAAAGCCGTAGAACACATCAACTTTGCGGCCGACTTTCACAGCCGCCGTAACCCCGGTACGAATGGCATCTTCGGTCTGGGCCAGGGTATCTTCCAGGGCGGTGGGGTCATTCATCAGGGTAGGGTCGTCGATCACCTCCTGGGGCACCTGAATTTCAATTTGGTCATTTACCTGGCGCTCTTGCCCCTTAAAGGTGGTCACCAGGCGGTATTGATCCAGGCTGGGGTCGTAATCTAACAGTTGTTGCAAGTTGCCATCGTAGTTGGGATCATTGCGCCCCGTAATGTACTGCTGGGTGGCCAGACGGCTGAGCAAAATTAACCGTTTGGACATGGCCCGATTGTAGGGAATGGGGGGGGGTGGAAATGCCGCAGAGGCTTGAATGGCCTGGAATTCTTCGACCATGCGGGTGTCGCCAGTAACCGCGGCCAGGATAATATCCTGGGGGTCGTAGAATTCAGCGGCATAGGTTTCAAGGGCGGCCTGGCGGGCTCTGGCCCGTTCTCGCCGGATATATTCGGTGCCCAAGGTGGCAGCCGTACTAGCGGCTAACCCTCCCAGTAACACTTGGCGGCGCTTGAACTTATCCATTCCGGTTACTCCGAATCGGCAGAAAAATTGAGTCAGAAACCCTAGCTTGGCCGGGTATGGGGCGGAGTTGTCAGTCCTGTGCAACCAACCGACTGAATCCAGGCAACTCCCCATAGGCCCAGGGCTTTATTGGTCCGAAGTCATCAAGCTGGGAAAAGCCCGCTTTAGGGCCGTTAGGTCGGGGCGTTTTTGGCTGGTGTAGAACTGATTGGTGGATTGGCCGGCAATCCAGGTGGCGGTGGCAAACCCAGCGGCCTTGGCAAAGGCCCCCGCGTAGGGGACCACTACCCCTAACCCAATCAACGTGGCCCAGGCTAAAAAGCCACCCACCACCGCTCCTAAGAAGCCAAACATATTACCGATAATCGCTAAGGAATCCTGGCCAGTGGGTCTGCCCCAGAGTTTGCGGATATCCCAAATCATTTTGAGAATCAACCCCAGCACGACCAGCAGCTTAATTTCCAAACTCCCCCCACCGGTGATGGGAATTAAACCCACAATGGCCGTTGCTAAGGAATAGTCAAAAATCAGGCGGCGCACCTCTCCCTCTCGACTAATCAAGGCTGACATCCCCACTAGGGTAGAGTTTACGCGGCTGGCGGGTTGCACCCTGACCAGGGGTTGCTTAGCCAGGGACTGGGCCAGTTCGGGAGAGAATTGGAAGTGCGATCGCACCTTTGCCAGTACCGCCGCCTCCTGGGGATCGATGCCCTTAGACCGAACGATGGCGAAGATACCCAGGTAGAGCTGTTGCTGCAGCTCGGGGGTGGTGATTTGGCTGAGTTGTGCCTCTAAGTTGGGTGAGCCAGCCAGCAGACCTTCGGGGGTGATCCCGACTGGAAAGGGCTGAAAGGTGCTCAGTGCGGTGAGGAACGCTTCAAATTCCAAAGGGGTAGGATCGCCATTGAGATTGGCAACGGCGGCTAGGGCTTGCAGGCAAGCCAGCTTTTCGACCTCAGGAGGGGGCATGGCCATGGTCAGGATACCGGGGGGCTTAACGATGGATCGTTGTGGTAAGGCTAATGATACGACTAAAGCTTTGCCTGAGGGCCCCCAGCCAACCTACAGCACAGCCGATTCAGTGACTGAAAGCGCGGGAGCAGGCAACCCATGTGGGGATCGCCAATCAGGTCGGTTGTTGTAGCATGGGCCACTTTGGCCGCGACTCCAGGCCAATGCTTGATCAGTCCCTCCCCAGTCCTGGCAACGGCTCTAGCTACTAACGGCTAGCCGAGGACCAGTCGCAGGTGGTAGGGTGTTGGCTATTCCAAGCCCACCAGCCTGCTGGGGCGAAGCGCTACCTATGGCCTTGTTTTCCCTATCTCAGTGGTCTAAACCCATTTGGGGTTGGTTACTGTACGATGTCGCCAGTTCTAGCTATATTCTGCTGGTTCCCTCCGTGGCCTATGCGGTTTATTACCGGCAGGTCGTGTGTGGTGGAGCGGCGCATTGTGATGGGCAATGGGCCATGCTAACGGCCATCGCGTTGGTTATTGCCGGGGGGCTAGCGCCCTTAGTAGGGGCAATCGCCGACCTGGGGCAGCTCCGGCATCGACTCTTTACCGCAACTTCGCTGATGTGTTGTGGGGCTACGGCTACGTTGTTTTGGGTCAAACCGGGGGCCATGGTGCTGGGTGGTCTGGCCTTTGTGATTGCCCAGGTAGGGTATATCCTCGCGGCCAGTCTATACGACGCTTACCTCCCTACCCTGGTGCCGCCCCAGCGGCTGGGGCAGTTGTCGGGACTGGGCTGGGGACTGGGCTATCTAGGGGGCCTAGCCTGCTTTTTCATCGCGCGCCCCTGGATGCAGGGGGGCTTTGAGGCGGCTAACTTACCCACCTATCGGTGGACGTTTCTACTGGTGGCAGGTTTCTACAGTTTGGTGGCCTTGCCAGCACTGGTCTGGTTACCTCGCCAGCTATCCCATGCCCCCTCCCTCAGCGCCAGTCGTCTGGTACAGGATGCCTATCACCAAGTATTGGATACCCTGGGCGGGTGGCGACAAAATCGGCCCATATTTCAATTTTTGACGGGTTACTATCTAATTTCCGATGGCATCGTCACAGTGGGCAGCTTTGCCGCCATCTACTTCCATACTCAGTTTGGCCTCGGGATGGGGCAGATCCTGCAGTTAACCCTCCTGTTTAATGCGATCGCCATTCCTGCCACCCTCACCTTTGGCTGGCTGAGTCACCGTTGGTCAGGCATGGATCTGCTCAAAATTGTCCTGGCCCTATGGATCGGGACGTTGTTACTGATGGGAGTGAGTACCCATCCCCTGACCCCGCTGCTAGCGGCCTGTGGGTTGGGACTGGTTTTGGGATCTACCCAGTCCATCTGTCGGGGGCTGTATGCCGAGATGATACCCCCGGCCCAAGCCACTCAGTGGTTTGGATTCCATGCCCTGGTTAGCAAGGTGTCAGCGATTTTCGGTCCCCTGATGTTTGGCCTGATTAGCACAGTAACGGGGAATCAGCGGTTGGCGGTGCTGTCCCTGATTCCGTTTTTTGTGGTGGGGAGTTGGGTGCTGTTCCGCCTACCCCGGTTCGCCCCTGGTCTGGAGCAAGAAATCCCTTGAGGATGCTGGGTTGAAGCCTCTCCTAAGCCTGTGGCGGTTAGCCAAACTTAGGTTTCAGCCGCCCAGCCCCGGACCTAGCGCAACTTCACCCCCAGGGGTCTGATGTCTTCGATGCCTAGGATCGGCTGAGGGCGCCTTGAGATTCATCCCTAGGCTCCTTCCAACAACACCGGCCCCCTGGGGGTAGCTGGGGTAGTAGAATATGAATAATTTGTGAATCTTTGTAACAGCGCGAGCAGGAGTCAACCATGGACCGTAAGCAGGCAATTGTGATCGGAGCCGGTGTCGGAGGCTTGGCCATGGGCATTCGCCTGCAAAGCCTGGGGTTTGACACCACCATCGTCGAAAAGCTAGATGCCCCTGGAGGTCGCGCCTACGTGCGCCGGATGGAGGGCTTTACCTTCGATATGGGGCCGACGGTGATCACCGTTCCCCACTTCATTGAAGAGCTCTTTTCCCTAGAGCGAGACTGCGCCGACCTGACCTCAGCCGACTTCCCCGCTGAAATAGTGGACGAGAGCAAGCGGGTCACTAGCGGGGTCTCCGGGGGGCCTAACACCAGCCGCTACGTCAAGATTGTGCCAATTTTGCCCTTTTACCGCATTTATTTCGACGATGGCACCTTCTTCGACTACGACGGAGACCATGAGCATACCCGTGAGCAAATCCAGTGTCTGGGGGAACCGGGGGATCTAGAGGGCTACGAAAAATTCCACGCCCAGTCTAAGGCCATTTTCGAGCGGGGCTTTTTGGAACTGGGCTACACCCACTTCGGCCGCGTCGGTGACATGCTGAAGGTGGCGCCAGACCTGCTGCGGTTAGATGCGGTGCGGAATTTGTTTCGTTTTAGCAGCCGCTACTTTAAGAGCGACAAACTGCGTCAGGTGTTTACCTTTGAGCCCCTTCTGGTAGGCGGCAACCCCCTCTCGGTGCCCGCCATCTACGCCATGATCCATTTTGTAGAAAAAACCTGGGGCATTCACTTTGCCATGGGCGGTACCGGAGCGCTGGTGCAGGGATTTGTGAAAAAGTTTGAGGATTTAGGCGGTCGTATCCTTTACAACACGGAAGTCAAAAAAATCAATGTCACCCAGCAGGGTGGCAAAAAGCTAGCCACGGGTATTACCTTGGGCGATGGCGCAGTGATGCCGGCGGATCTGGTGGTTTCCAATGGGGACTGGGCCAATACCTACAGCAAACTGATTGACTCCAAGTACCGGTTCTGGAACAGTGACCTGCGGGTCAAACTGACCCAGCAGTCCATGTCGGTGTTTGTGATTTACTTCGGCTTTCGGGCGGATGGTCGGGAAACGGAGAAACTGCGTCACCACACCATTATTCTGGGCCCCCGCTACGAAGGGTTGCTGAAGGATATCTTTGGCCGCAAGGTGCTGGCCCAGGACTTCTCCCAGTATCTCCACCTGCCGAGCCTGACCGATCCCTCCCTGGCCCCGCCGGGGCATCATGCCGCTTACACCCTGTTGCCCGTGCCCAACAACCGCTCTGGCCTTGATTGGACCCAGGTGGGCGATCGCCTGCGCGATACGGTATTCACCTTCCTGGAAGAGCGGGGCTACCTACCCAACCTGCGGGAACGGCTGGTCTGCCACAGCTACATCACCCCGGATTACTTCGAGAATACGCTCAATTCCTACGTCGGTAACGCCTTTGGTCCCGAGCCTCTGCTGGTGCAGTCCGCCTTTTTCCGGCCCCACAATCGCAGCGAAGACATTGCCAACCTGTATCTGGTGGGGGCGGGCACCCAACCGGGAGCAGGGACCCCTAGCGTGATGATGTCAGCCAAAATGACCGCTCGCCTGATCGCCGCCGACTTCGCCATTGATCCGGCGGTGGTGAGCGGCCAGGCCCGCCCCGAACTCAGCTACCGTTAACCCATGCATATTGGACTGCCCAAGGAAATTAAGGACCAGGAATTCCGGGTTGGCCTGACCCCAGCTACGGTGCAGACCCTCTGCCAGCACGGGCACCAGGTGGTCGTCCAGATGGGGGCGGGGTTGGGGTCTGGCTTTGAGGATGATCTTTACCGGCAGGCGGGGGCTACCCTGGTGGATGACCCCGCCCTGGCCTGGGCCCAGGAGTTGGTGGTCAAGGTCAAGGAACCCCAGCCCTCGGAGTACACATTCTTTCGCCCAGATTTAATTCTATTTACCTACCTGCACCTGGCCGCCGAGCGATCGCTGACCGAAGCGCTGCTGGCCAGTGGTATCCATGGCATCGCCTACGAAACCGTCACGACCGCCGATGGTCGGCTGCCCCTACTGACTCCCATGAGCGTCATTGCCGGTCGGCTGGCGGTACAGTTTGGGGCCCGCTATCTGGAGCGCCAGCAGGGAGGGCGAGGGGTGCTGCTGGGGGGGCTGCCGGGGGTAGCGCCGGGTTTAGTGGTCATTCTCGGCGGTGGCGTAGTTGGTACCGAAGCCGCCAAAATGGCGGTGGGTCTGGGGGCCCGGGTGCAAATTATTGACCTGAATGTAGACCGGTTGGCCTACCTGGAAACCCTATTTGGCTCACGGGTTGAGCTGCTCTACAGTAGCTCTAGTCAGATCGCTGCCTCCGTGCCCCAGGCAGATTTGTTAATTGGGGCCGTGTTGGTGCCGGGTCGCCGGGCCCCAATGCTGGTATCCAGGGAATTAGTGGCTAACATGAGGCCCGGTTCCGTCATTATCGACGTGGCGGTAGATCAGGGCGGCTGCATCGAAACCCTACGTCCTACCTCCCACAGTCACCCCACCTATACGGAAGCAGGGGTAGTCCATTTTGGCGTTCCCAATATGCCCGGTGCGGTTCCCTGGACGGCCACCCAGGCATTGAACAATGCGACGGCTCCCTACGTTCTCAAGCTAGCTCACCTGGGCCTGGCGGCGCTGGAACGGGATGGGAGCCTCCAGGCTGGGCTGAACGTGTCGAACGGTCAACTGGTTCATCCCGCCGTTCAGGAGGTCTTTCCAGATTTGGTCCACCCCGGTCGGCTTAGCTGATTGTGGCCTTGATGAGCGGTCAGGCTCGCTGTTATCCATGCCCTGAAACCCCTAGGATGCCGGTACTCTAGGGCAGCCAGGTGGCTTGAATGCCGTTGAAGGGGAACCGTTCCGGTTCCACCACCGCCGGCTGGGTTTGGCCCTCTTCCTGAAATAAAGGCAGGTACCAAAGGCTAGGGCTACTGGCTGAGTTGGGGTTGGGCAGGGCCTCGTTGCTGCCCTCCAGATCCAGCAGTAGCGATCGCCCGTTGGGGGCCAGGTTCATGTGAATGCGCGGCTGCTGGGGCAATTTCAGCAGTTTGAGAATGGTCTGGTCCTGCAGATCAATGGCGAGCAGCAGTGGCTGTTCCGCGTAACCCTCGTTGAG
>DVEE01000383.1 GCA_015295885.1 Leptolyngbyaceae cyanobacterium M65_K2018_010 | reverse complement strand
AAATCTGACATAGCGGTTCAGGGAATAACCAGGGAATAAAATGACCTCAGAACTCCGGCCGAGAATCCTAGCACCGGAATTTCCTCCCTTTAGTGTCTATCAGATGCTATCCACCGATTCCCTTTCTAATCTAGGCTTTAGATTTTCCCCGGGATAGGGTTGGGGGGCATGGTCTGCAATGGCCCCCCCGGGGTCAACTGTAAGCCGGTTCCCGAGGCTTGGTTTAGCGCTCAAGTAGCAAGCGATCGCCCCATTCCCGCAGCCGATGCCCCAGCCAGCCTTTCACCCGGCGCCAGCTTTGGCCCAGTCGCTGCCCCTGCAGCTTGAGTTCATCGACCCAAGTCCAATCTTGCAGATTCGCCGCTGGCTTAGGAGTTCGCCAGTTAGACCAAAAGCCTTTGGCCTTAGGAAGGGTGACGACAATCGCCCCCTGGTGATAGGTCACCTGGATCTGGCGATCCTGAACCGGGGCCGGCAGGGGCACGGTCTGTTGAAAGTGATTCATCCCAAAACCGTAGCCGAGTGGGCTGCGATAGCCCGACTGGCGCTGGCCAAAAAAGGTTAGGGATTTTGCAGTCGCCCTAACCTGCACGCCCCCCAGGCCGGCACCTGCAAGCGCCCCGAGGGCGACAGTCCGACCGGCATGAGCGCCGCAGAAATGGCTTCCATCTGGGCCTGGGCCGCGGCTAGATCCCATATTGACGACCACGATGACCTAGGCATAGCGTCCTCGCTTCGGAAAACTGAACAACTACGGTCACTACCGTTCATACTTAGATCATGGCCGTAGACGGTCACCACGACGGTTGGGAAAGCCCTCCGCTGTGGGGGTGTATAACCGCCATTTCCCTGTTCCCATGGCTATGGCTGCTAGCAACTCACCCGCTGAATCCGCTGCACCCGCCGGAGAGGGTGCGGCCCAGCGAAAAATTCTGCACATCGACATGGATGCCTTCTTTGCCTCCGTTGAGCAGCGGGATTTTCCAGAATATCGGGGCAAGCCCTTAGTGGTGGGGGGCCGACCCGAACAGCGAGGAGCCGTAGCGGCGGCTAGCTACGAGGCTCGCCACTACGGCATTCACTCGGCCATGCCAGCACGGGTGGCGCAGCAACGATGTCCTGATTTGATTTTTGTGCCCCCTCGCTTCGAGGTTTACCAGGCGGTGTCCCGGCAGATTCGAGCCATCTTTCACCAGGTTACGGACTGGGTAGAACCCCTTTCCCTCGATGAGGCCTACTTGGATGTCACCGAGAACAAACTCCACCAACCTTCGGCCCTGGCCTTAGCCCGCCAGATCAAACAGGACATCTATGAAACCACTCAACTCACGGCTTCGGCGGGAGTATCAGTGAATAAATTTCTGGCCAAGATGGCCTCTGGACAGAACAAACCCAACGGTCTGACCCTAATTTTGCCCGATCAGGCGGAAGCCTTTGTGGCAGCCCTGGGGATCGAAAAATTCCACGGCATTGGCCAGGTGACCGCCGGTAAAATGCGGTCCCTGGGGATTCACACGGGGGCAGATTTACGCCAGTGGTCCGAGGCTGACCTGGTGCAGCACTTTGGTAAGGTGGGACGATTTTTCTACCGGGTGGCCAGGGGACAGGACGATCGCCCCGTCAACCCCCACCGGATTCGCAAATCCATCGGCACCGAGCGATCCTACTCCCCCGACCTGGCTACCGGGGAAGAAATGAGGCGAGAGCTGGAACAGCTGGCTACAAAGCTGATTCTGCGACTGCAGGAGCAGCACCGCCGCGGTCATACCCTTACCCTCAAGATCAAGTACGCCAACTACCAGCAAATTACCCGCAGCCGCACCTTTGCTACCCCAATCGGGGCCGAAGATCCAATCTTGCTCTGGGCCCAAGAGTTATTCATGACCCATGTGAATCGCCAACTACGGGTACGCCTGTTAGGCTTGACCCTGGCTAATCTGGAGCCTACCGCTGGGCTTGACCCCGTGCAACTCTGTCTGAATTTGCAGACCTCGGTGGGGGAACGGGCACACTGAGAGACAAAATAGGGGGGCAGTAGGTGACCACAGAACGAGCCTATTGGGTGGCCTGGTCCCGGGCCAAGGGCGTGGGGCCCATTTTACTAAAACGCTTAAGCCATCATTTTGGGAGTTTGGCCGCCGCCTGGCAGGCCGATGGGGCTGAATTCCTGGAGATCGAGGGGATTGGTCTGGGGCTGGGTGCCAGCCTGTTGGACTATCGGGACCGCGTAGATCCAGCCCGGATACTGGCTGACCAGGAAGAGCAAAACTCCAACTTTTGGACCCCCGCCGACCCCGACTACCCCGCCTTGCTCTATGAAATTACCGATCCACCCCCCCTCCTCTATTACCGAGGCCGTACAGAACTGGCAACAGCGCTGCAAACCATGCCCGCCGTGGCGATTGTCGGTACCCGCGCCCCCTCTGAGTACGGTCAGCGCTGGACCCGACGGATTGTCCAGCAACTTGCCGCCCATGATGTGATTGTGGTGTCGGGGTTGGCCCGGGGCATCGATCGCCAGGCCCATAGCCAAACCCTCGACAGCGGCGGGTTCACCATTGCGGTGCTGGGCACAGGGGTCGATCTCGTCTATCCCTGGTCTAACCGGGCCCTGCAGGAACGCATTGCCCAGGAGGGCCTGCTGCTGAGCGAGCACCCCCATGGCACTCCCCCCGATCGGGGCCATTTCCCTCGCCGCAACCGAATCATTGCTGGGCTCAGCCGAGTTGTACTGGTCACAGAGGCACCGGCTCGCTCCGGGGCGCTGATTACAGCCCAACTGGCCAATGACTACGGACGCGAGGTTTTTGCCCTACCTGGGTCCCTGGATAACCCCTGTAGTCTGGGCTGCCTGGAACTGATCCGCCAGGGAGCCCAAATGATTATGGCTGAGACCACGTTAATTCAGGAGTTAGGTCAGATGCCTGGCCTGGATCAGCCATCTGATCCCCAGGCACCACCGGATTCCTGGCCACCCCCCCTATCACCCGATTTAGCCCAAGTGCTTACCGCCATTACCGTTGAACCCATCAAGCTGGATACCCTAGTGGAGCAGCTAGCCCAACCCACGGGGGAGATTTTGAGTAGCCTGATGCAACTGGAACTGATGGGCCTGGTGACCCAGTTGCCTGGGATGCGCTACCAGCTCAACTCGATCCCCTAGAACACCGGTACAGTAGGATCATGCAGGCGATCGCGAGCAGGGGGGTGGAAATGGCCACGACTCTGGCCGCCAGCCAGGGGGGTAGGTAGATGTCAGAAACCGGTTGTCCTTCAGGGGTCAGCTGTTCTGCCAGGGTACGCAGAGGACAGCGAAAACGATTGCCCGCGTAGATGACAACCTCTACACTAACCAGGCCAAAGGCTAGGGCCGTCCACAGGGATAGCTGGTTTGTGAGGCCGCAATAGAGCAGAAACACAATGGCGGCGAACATCACCCCGAAAATAATGGTGTGAGCCAGCTTGACTCCCGTGAGTAGCGTCCATCTCATCCTACTGAAAATTCACAATGCGGGCAAAGCTGTCGGGTTCCAGGCTAGCTCCCCCCACCAGGGCCCCATCAATTTCAGGTTGCCCCATCAGTTCATCCACATTGCCCGGCTTGACAGAGCCGCCGTATTGAATAGTGACCTCGGGATTTTTCAACTGTTTACGAATGACTCCGATCACCCGGTTGGCTTCCTCGGCTTCGCAGGTATCGCCGGTGCCAATGGCCCAAATGGGCTCGTAGGCAATCACTAAATTGCCCTGGTCTACATCGACCAGACCCTTGTCAATCTGGGTGGCAATCACCGACTCGGTTTCCCCAGCACTGCGCTGTTGCTTGGTTTCTCCAACACAGAGGATGGGGATGAGGCCACACCGCTGAGCCCGCTGCAAACGTAGATTGACGGTTTCGTCAGTATCACCAAAATACTGACGGCGTTCACTATGGCCGACAATCACGTAGCGCACCCCCAGCTCCCGCAGCATGTCCCCAGAAATCTCACCGGTGTAGGCTCCCTCCACTTCCCAGTGAATATTCTGGGCCCCCACCTTTACTCTGGTGCCATGCAGGCTCTTAGACAGGGCGCTCAGGGCCGTAAAGGGGGCACAAAGAACCACCTCTCGCCCATCGGGGGTGTCATTGAGTTGTCCCAGGAAGTGCCGCAAAAAATCCAGGGTTTCCGCCTGGGTTTTGTACATTTTCCAGTTGCCAGCAATAATTATCTTTCGCACAGTCGTTCAGGTTCAAGGATTAGGTATATTAACTCACATCATTGCATCCTACTCATCTAGGCACTCCGAATCAACCCGCATCAGGCCTGGTCCCAGGGCAGCGGCTAGGGTGAATTCGGGGTGATGGCGACTCACCAACCGGCCGAGAGGCGGGAACGGCCGCT
>DVEE01000180.1 GCA_015295885.1 Leptolyngbyaceae cyanobacterium M65_K2018_010 | reverse complement strand
AGCCTGGTCCGCTCAAAACCAGCTGAATCCACTGCTGGTCGTGGCCCTGATTCGCCAGGAGTCACGATTTATGCCAGCGATTAAATCCAGCGTGGGGGCCACCGGGCTAATGCAGGTCATGCCCGATACGGCTAAGTGGATCAAGGATCGAGCCGGGTTAGAGAACTATGACCTAACCAATCCCAACGACAGCATTAAGCTGGGCACCTGGTATCTGGACTACACCCACTCCGAGTACGACAACCATTCCCTCTTTGCCGTCGCCAGCTACAATGCCGGCCCCGGCAATGTGGCTCGATGGATCAATCGAGGCGGCTACCGAGACGCCGATGACTTTGCGGAGAAAATCCCCTTCCCAGAGACTAAGGGCTACATTCGTTCGGTATTTGGCGGCTACTGGAACTACCTGAGACTCTATGATCCCGAAATTGCCCAAAAGGTGGAGCAGTTGCAGCGGCGGTGAATACTCCCTCTTATCAGGGCAGGGAAATAGGGCTGGAGCCGAAGGTGGGGGGATAGACCGGTGGAGAGGTAGAGCACCTACGTCAGTAGCTCAAATAGGCCATCGTCAATTTCATAACCCAGCATTTGGGTCATGAATTTAATTTTGGTGGGGCTGTCAATTCCCCGTTGCCTCATCCAGTCGCTAATGACAAAAATCTTCTCCATGACAAAAATTTCTAGGGCTTCGGGATTGTAGCGTATGCCTTCGGTAGGGCTAAATTGATGGGGCACCAGCATCGCCGCATAGCGACCCAGCTCACCGGCTTCCCAATCCAGTACTAGGGGCAGCCAGGGGTAGCGGCTATCCAACCGAATAAACCAGAGGCGGACCTCGGGCAGTTCCGACAACTCTCTGGGATCGGTGGGGTCGCGAGGCAGATCCATGGCAAACCGGAGGGCCATCTCCTCGTTTAGCTCCTTTTTCTCGGCTAGGTAGGGCTCAATCACAGCCAGGGCTGGGGTCAGATCTAGGGTTTGAAGGTGGGCCTCAGTCAGGGTAATGGTTTGGGCCATAGGGGTTTAGAAATTGCCGTCGCAAACTCAACAGCCTCTATGGTGGCATAGGGACTGGGGCATGCCATGATGGATAACAATTTAAATGCTGGTAGAGCTTGATGGGATGTCCGATTCTCCTCTCCGTGTCTGTATTACCCTGGGTACTCGCCCGGAGGCCATTAAGTTGGCTCCCGTGATTCGGGCCTTTCAGCAAGATGCCACCCTCGACACCCAGGTCGTTTTAACCGGGCAGCATCGGGAAATGGTGGATCAGGTGATGGCTCTGTTTGACCTCAAGGCCGATGCCGATTTGGGGATTATGCAGCCGAAGCAAACCCTGACGGATATTACCTGTCGCAGCTTGCAGGGGCTAGAAGCCCATTTTCAAACCCTGCAGCCCGACTGGGTGATTGTGCAGGGAGATACCACCACCGCCTTTGCCGCTGCCCTGGCCGCTTTTTACCAAAAAATTCCCGTGGGTCACGTGGAAGCAGGGCTGCGCACGGACAATATCTACAGTCCCTACCCGGAGGAAGCCAATCGCCGACTCATTTCCCAACTCACCACCCTCCATTTTGCCCCGACTACCACCGCGGTGGCCAACCTGAAGCAGTCTGGGGTGGTGGGCCAAATTCACCACACGGGAAATACGGTGATTGATGCGCTGTTGGCCATGGCTAAGCAAGCCCCCGATTGCCCCATTGAGGGTTTAGATTGGCACCGCCACCGGGTGCTGCTGGCTACGGTACACCGCCGGGAGAACTGGGGGCCGCCCCTGGAGGAGATTGCGGCCGGATTCCTAGCTATCTTGGAGGATTACCCGGATACGGCCCTGCTTTTGCCCCTACACCGCAACCCGCTGGTGCGGGAGACCTTAACGGCCCGGCTGGGCTCCCATCCCCGGGTATTTCTCACCGAGCCCTTGGACTACCGCAGTCTGGTCGGGGCCATGCAGCGATGCTACCTCCTGTTAACCGATTCCGGGGGGCTGCAGGAAGAGGCGCCTGGTTTGGGCAAGCCCGTTTTGGTCCTGCGCGACACGACCGAACGGCCAGAGGCGGTAGAGGCCGGTACAGCCCGGCTGATTGGTACGCGCGGTGAAGATATTCGGCACCATGCCGGTGAGCTATTGAGCCATCCTACCACCTACGAGGCCATGGCCAAAGCAATCAACCCCTTTGGGGATGGCCATGCCTCGGAGCGTATCCTCTCCCTGGTGAAGGCCTTTCCCTTACCCCGCTAAGGGCCCGGGCAGGGTAAAACAGATAGGGGCTAATCACCTTGCCAGGTGGCCAGGTAGGCGAGGACAACGCCCCCATGGCCGGTTAGGATGGAGTCAGAGACGGATCGGTCAAATAAACCAGTTGGTGGGAGGTGATCAGCCATGGCTCAACAACTCAAGCGGTGGGAATCGCCCCGCCGCCAAGGCCGTAACCATAGGGGACGGGGTGGAGCGGCCCGTCAACGGCAGTTGCAGAAACGCACCCAAACACTCCGCCAGCGTCTTCAGCGAGGGGGGGGTCAAGGTAGTCCCCATGACCAGGGGGAGAGCTTCGGCTCTCCCCTTCATAGTTTTAAGGGCCACCCTGGGCTTCCGGCAGGCCTGGCCAGGGGCAGTGGCCAGGAAACGTTTACGTGCCCTTAACCTGGCTATGGGGCCCAGCCATCTAACCTAAACGAAAGTCTGGCCACAGGCAGGCTTCCTCCCTGCTCAGCCCAATCGTTTATCGAGACATACCCTATGCAAACCATCGGCCTGATTGGCGGTATGAGTTGGGCCTCTTCCCTGGAGTACTACCGCTTAATCAATGAAGCCATCCGCCATGAGTTGGGCGGTCTACACTCGGCCAAGTGCATTTTGTTTTCCGTTGACTTTGCCGATGTGGCCAGGATGCAGCATGAAAGTTCCTGGGCGGAGGCCACGGAGATTTTGGTGGAAGCGGCTCAAAAGCTACAAATGGCGGGTGCCAGTATGGTGCTACTCTGCACCAACACCATGCACAAGCTAGCGGAGGAGATTGAAGCCCGCATTTCCATTCCTTTTTTGCATATTGCCGATGCGATCGCCGCCCAGGTGCAGGCCCAGGGGTTGCGACGGGTGGGGCTAATGGGGACCCGGTTCACCATGGAGCAAGCCTTTTATCGACAGCGGTTGGTGGACCAGCACGGCCTGGAGGTCCTAATCCCGGAACCGGTTGATCGGGATGAAATCCATCGAATTATCTATGGGGAGCTCTGCCAAGGCCTGATCACCCCCCAATCCCAGGCCCGAATTATTGCGATCGCGAACCGGCTCGCCGAAGCCGGAGCCGAGGGTGTGCTGCTCGCCTGTACTGAGCTGGAACGGTTAGTGGGGCAGGCCCAGGCGGTCGTTCCCCGGTTTGACAGCACCCGCATCCATGCGGAAGCCGCTGTTCAGCGCGTCCTTGAGGGGCTGCGAGCTGCGGTCTGAATGGCGGGTGAGGATAAAACCCCTGCATCGGCCCAAAGGCCTTACAGATTGACCGTATAGGCGTCCCGAATGCCGGGAACCTTGGTAATTTCACTCAAAATCCCCTCCGGTAGAGGGTCATCCAGGCTCAGCACCATCACGGCGTCCCCGCGGACAATTTTGCGACCCACCTGCATGCTGGCAATATTGACGTTGAAACTGCCCAGCAAAGAGCCAATTTTGCCGATAATCCCTGGCATATCGCGGTGCAGGGTAAACAGCATATGCTGAGTGGGGGGCACATTAATGGGAAATTCATCAATGTCGGTGACGCGAATTTCGCTACCACCCAGTAGCACCCCCGTCACCGAATGTTCACCCAGATTGCCCTTGGCCGAAAGATTCAAGGAACCGGTATAGTCGCGAATTTCGGTATCGCGGGTTTCAATCACCCGGATCCCCCGTTCCTTGGCTTCAATGGAGGCATTGACGTAGTTGACTCGTTCTTGCAGGGCGTGGGAGAGTAACCCCTTGAGGGCGGCCACCATAATCGGCTGACTGTCGCCACTGGCAATATCGCCTTGGAGGCGTACGGTTAATTCTTCTACCCGGCCCCCGGCCAACTGGCCCACCAGATTGCCCAGGGTTTCCGCCAACTGTAGGTAGGGGCGCAGCTTTTTCAACACCTCTGGACGCAGACCGGGAATGTTCACCGCCGATCGCGCCGGCAGCCCCAGCAGCACATCCCGAATCTGCTCTGCCACGTCAATGGCCACATTGACCTGGGCCTCTTCCGTCGAAGCACCCAGGTGAGGGGTGAGAATGACTGATTTATCGAGGGCTCTCAATTCTGACTCGCCCAGGGGTTCCGATTCAAACACATCCAGGGCCGCGCCACCAATCGTCCCCTCCCGCAGGGCTTGGGCCAGGGCTACTTCATCAATAATGCCGCCGCGAGCACAGTTGACAATGCGAACCGTTGGCTTCATCAGCGACAACGCCCGTTCATCAATCAAATGGGTGGTTTCAGGGGTTTTGGGCAGGTGCAGAGTAATGTAGTCGGCCTCACGAAACAACAGGTCCAGATCGACCAAGCGGCAGCCCAACTGCTCGGCTCGCTCCGCCGATATGAAAGGGTCGTAGGCTAGCAGCTTCATTCCCATGGCCCGGGCCACCGCGGCAACATGGGAGCCAATCTTGCCCAGGCCCACCACCCCCAGGGTTTTCTTGTACACTTCCACCCCAGTAAACTCCTTACGATTCCACTCACCGGCCTTAACGGAGCGATCGGCACTGGGAATGTAGCGAGACAGCGCCATCATCATGGCCAGGGCGTGCTCGGCGGCGGCAATGGTGTTGCCCTCCGGGGAGTTCACCACCACGATGCCCCGTCGGGTGGCGGCAGGCACATCTACGTTATCCACTCCAACCCCGGCCCGACCAATGATCTTGAGATTGTGACCCGCCTCAATCACTGCCTTAGTGACCTTAGTGCCAGAGCGAATCATCAGAGCGTCGTAGTTGCCAATGATTTGGGCCAGTTCCTCCTCAGAGAGACCGGTGTTGACATCAACCTGGGCCACCTGGGAGAGAATATCAAGACCAACCTGGTCAATGGGATCAGAAACTAAAACCTTGGGCATGGGAAAGCCATCAAAATGTCACAAAAATCTACTCTACTGCATAGGCGGGTTTAACCATTAGTGCCTAGGGCACGATTCGGCCCGGTGGCGTGCCTGCCGGTGGACTCCTGCCCGGCTCAAGGGCAGGCCAGAGGCCGGTTGGTAGGACGAGGGTCTTAGCCAGCTAACAACCGAAAGCAATCCACCAGGACAACATTCGAGAAGAGAAACCCCTCCGGATCGCTGAGCCGTAGCCTTTCTAGGCTGTGCCAGTCCTGACCTTCCACAATCACCCAGCCTTTTTGAATATGGGGTTGCAGGGCCTGCTGCAGACGAGCCCAGGTGTCGGCATCACAGAGCGATCGCAGGTCTTCCCCGGCGATTCCCTGCCCGAGGCGCAACCCCACCACCAGCCGATCTAACCATTGTTCCGCCGCTGGGGTCGGAGGATCGGGGTGAACTCCTCCGGCGGCCTGAAAGGCCTGCACCCACTGACCATAGGTAGCCAGGGTACGGGGCCGGCTAACCCGCTGATGCTGGGTGTAGCTGGTGGCGCCTAGACCAAAGCCGTAGTAGGGTTGGTTGTGCCAGTAGGTGAGGTTATGCTGGCAGCGATGGCCGGGTTGGGCGTAATTGGAAACTTCGTAGTGCTCGTAGCCCTGGTTGGTCAGGTAGGCCTGGGCCAGGCGATACATGGCGGCGGTTTGTTGGTCTGTGGGTAGTGGCGCCGTTCCAGCTTGAAAGCGCCGGGCAAAAACCGTTTGGGGCTCGAGGGTTAGGTCATAGATCGAGAGATGGTGGGGCCCCAGGGCGACGGCCTGAACCAGGCCCGTCTCCCAATCGGCCAGACTCTGGTGGGGTAGGCCAGAAATTAAATCCAAACTCCAGTTGGCCACGGCCAACTGCTGCAACCAGTCCACCGCCTGCCAGACATCGGCAACCCGATGGTAGCGACCACAGCTTTCTAGGGTGCGATCATCCAGGGCCTGCACCCCCAGACTAATGCGGTTGACACCGGCGGCTAGGTACCCCTGTAAGTGCTCTAGGGAAAAGGTACCCGGATCCATTTCCATGGAAATTTCTGCCCCAGCCGCGATCCCAAACCGCTGATCCAATTGGGTGAGGAGGCGTTCCACCTGGGGCACCGAGAGTAGGGAGGGTGTGCCCCCGCCAAAGAAAACCGTTTGCAGGGGGCGATTCGCCGCTGGGGTAACAGTTATTTCAGCGCAGAGCAAATCCACGTAGGCTTCTACGGTCTGGGAGGTTTCACCGCGCCGCTGGTGGCCCAACACCGAAATGGGAAAGTCGCAGTAAAAACAGCGGCGGCGACAGAAGGGGATATGGAGGTAGGCGGAGTGGGGGGCGGACAGCATAGCAGGTGGCAAGAGGGTGGGGCCGAGGTCAGGGCCGGCGGCGGCCCTGAGGATGGGCGGGGATGCCCTCAACGGCTGGAGCCAGGGCCAGGATGGGCCCCGGCCTGGGGTTGACGAAAGCGATAGATATCGTCCAACACCTTGACCCATCCGGCCACCAGAGACTCTAGCAATTGGTCGCCCTTGGCGGCGGTGGCCTGGGTCGGGTCTCCCAGGACTCCGCTGACGCTCAGATCCCGCGTCACCCAGGCAAAGGGGAGGGCCCCTTCCATGGTCAGAGCACTGTTTTCCGGCAGGTCCTGGGGAAACTCCGCCTGGGCTTTATCTTGGCGCACCTGATCGGGCATGATCGATAGCATCAGGCTGGTTTCCGCATCCCCCGCATGGATGCCCAGGGTCAATTCCTGGGGGCTGAAGAGGGTCGGGGCAGCGTTGGGCACGGCCCAGAGGAACAGCGGAAACACCATCAGGTCTGGATAGGTCTGGTGCAAATCCCGGGCCGCAATGTCCAGCACCTGGGGTTGGCCGCCGTGGGCATTGAGTAACACTAACTTGCGGAATCCAGCCCGGTAAATGCTCTCGGCCACCTCGCGAATGACCCTGAGCAGGGTTTCTGCCGACAGGCTAACCGTACCGGGAAAATGCCAATGCTCGTTCGACTTGCCGTAGTAGAGGGGCGGCAGACTATAGGCGGGCACTGAGGCGTCGAGTTGCCCCAAGGCTTGGCCAAGGACGGTCAGGCCCAGGGCACTGTCGACCACCAGGGGCAGATGGGGGCCATGCTGTTCGATCGCCCCCAGGGGCTGCACAATCACCACCGCTTCTCGATCGGGTAGGGCGGCAATCTCGGTCCAGGTTAAGTAGGCAAAGTAGCGGTCGGGCGGAATCGGACCATGCATAGGTTCAAGGTGAGGCTCTAGCCAACTCAACCTTAGCGCGTCTCAGCCTCGGGCTGGTTGCCCGGGAACAGGCTAACCGCCAGGGCCATCTTTGCCGGATCAACTCACAGCGCTGGCGGCACCTCCGACCAGGCCCCAAAGGTCAGCAAAAGCTAACCTAAAGCCTTGACAGGAACAGGGTAAACCGTAAAAATAGATACAGAAATTCCATCGTTCATCTCTCCTTTGAGAGACGGAAGTAGGGTGAAAGCCCGAAGGAACGCGCCTCTGTTTATTCCCTTCACTTACTTAAGGAGAGGCGAGTCATGTCCCTTAAATATCGTGGCGTTAACTACGACGTTGTTCCTGCCCAGGTGGCTGTTACGGAGGAAGTGATTGGCCGCTACCGCGGTGCGGTGGCGACTCGTCACCTGGCCCCCCAGATTAAAGTCAGCCACCCCAAAGCCCTCAAATATCGTGGGGCAGTTGTGCGCTATTAGAGCGTGGGGTGGAATCAGGTCGTTCAGGTTTTGATTGCTCACATCATCTCGTCCTAGCACTCCGGCGGAGTGCTTTTTTTATGGTGGCAATACCCTGGGGTGGCTCTACACTGAATGTAGGCTTTGCCCAGGACGGGGATGGGCCCTAATCGGGCTCTTTGGCTAGGCTGGCACCCAGTCTGGGAAATCCTAGGCCTTCCCATTAACCTCAAGCTTAGTCCCGTTGCCGTGGCAGTATTTTGGTACCTGGTTGGACTTTTAACTGGAGCCCTACTGCTGATGGGGGAACGGCGACGGCAGCGACGCCGTGAGCAGCGGCTGTTCTCCATGCTGGAGATCAACTCCTGGGGCACCGCCCTAGAGCGCCTGCAAGATTTGATTGAGGCCCATCCTCAACAGCAGCAGCAACTGCACCAACTCAGCACCAGTCGGGATGCCCTGGCAGAGATTCTACAGCAGGCTCCCATCGGTTACCTGCAGGTGGATGAGGAAAATCAACTGGTTTGGTGTAATCAGGAAGCCAATCGTCTATTGCGGATGAACCAAGCCCTGACCGGATCGGTGGAACGGCGGCGATTGCTCCTGGAGGTAGCCCGGTCCTACGAACTGGATGCCCTAATTGACGAGGTTCGCCAGCGGCAACGCCCCTGTCAGCGAGAATGGATGCTCTATCAAATTTCCCCCGATCCTCTCCATCCCAAGGAAGAAGCCACCTACCCCCTGCGCGGTTATGGCATTCCCCTGCCCGGCCAGGAGGTGGGCATTTTCCTGGAAAATCGCCAGGAAGCCGCCCGGCTGATTCAGCAGCGCGATCGCTGGACCTCGGACGTAGCCCACGAACTCAAAACTCCCCTCACCTCCATTCGTTTAGTAGCCGAAACCCTGCAGTCTCGAGTAGATCCCTCCCTCACCACCTGGCTAGATCGGCTGATTAACGAAACCATTCGCCTGAGCAATCTAGTGGAAGACCTGCTCAACCTTACCCGCCTGCAGGGCGACCAATGGCAGAGACTGAACTGGGTGACCGTAGATTTACCCCCCTTAATTCAATCCGCCTGGCGCAGCCTAGAACCCCTAGCTGAAGTCAAACGCCTGGGACTCAATTATCAGGGGCCGACCCAACTCCTGGCCTCCGTAGACGAAACCCTGTTTCAACGGGTGTTGCTCAACCTCCTGGATAACGCCATCAAACACAGTCCGATGGAGGGATCGATCCAGGTGCGCCTGGGCCAGGGGCAGGCCGCCGATGGTGGGGCTCATTTCCCAGTTGACTCCCTGGTTTTAGAGGTCATTGACCAGGGGCCGGGGTTTGATCCAAAGGATTTACCCTATATTTTTGATCGCTTTTATCGAGCGGATCCCGCTCGCAGTCGCAACCCGTCCACCTTTTCCAGCTCAACGGAGGCGATCCCCCCTGCCCTAGAACTGAGTCAGGGGACTGGCCTAGGATTGGCCATTGTGCATCAAATCGTGGCGGCCCACGGCGGGAGCATCCGAGCGGCCAACCATCCTGAACTGGGTGGAGCTTGGCTGCAACTACATCTGCCCTGTTCGGTGGCAAAACCAAGAATTTATACCTAGAGCATAGGCGCTACAATAGAGAGCTGGAGCATCTTGAAGCCATGGCTTTGAGCATGGTCAGTTGCCTGGCCTATCCGCCTGAGACGGGTACTTCGAGCAAACCCAGCCGCCAGGGAGTGAGTCCTCGCCTTCCCAAAACCCACTGCTATGAAAGAGCGCCTACAAAAAATACTGGCCCAGCACGGGTTAGCCTCTCGCCGCCAGGCCGAAGAATGGATCCAAGCGGGGCGGGTAACCGTCAATGGCTGCTTAGCCCATTTGGGTCAAAAGGTTGATCCAGCCTCTGACCTGATCGCGGTGGATGCCTCTCCCCTGCTCCCCCAGCAACGCCCCCAGCCCCACTACCTGTTGCTCCATAAGCCTTTAGGGATGGTCTCTACCTGTGCCGACCCGGCTGGACGACCGACGGTGCTACAGGCCTTGCCTGCGGATCTGCAAAATCTGGGCCTTCATCCCGTGGGTCGCCTAGATGCTTACTCGACCGGGGCTCTCCTTCTCACCAATGACGGAGACTTTACCTATCGGTTAACCCACCCTAAACACGATGTGGCTAAAACCTATCTCGTCAACCTAGAGGGGCCGCTTTCAGAACAGGATTTAACCACCTGGCGGCAGGGTGTCCTGCTCGACGGTCGGTTAACCCGACCAGCCCAGATCCACCGATTGGAGCCTCAAAACCCCAGCCACACCCGCTTAAAAATTACCCTGTACGAAGGTCGCAACCGACAAATTCGTCGGATTGCTCAGGCTTTTGGCCACCGTGTTCTGAGTCTGCACCGGGTAGCCGTGGGGGCGGTGCACCTGGGCAATCTCAAAAGTGGTGCTTTCCGGACTTTATCATCGGACGAAATTGAGGCATTATTAGCTGAGTCCAATGTACAACCAACCGTCTCCCCCCCCTCATCACCGTCGCTAGTCAGTATTTCGCCCTATTCGTGAATGCTCCCTGTATGAAGACCAAAGACTTGGTTGACTCCAATACCTTGTATCAACAGCAACTCTCTGAGTTGGGCGCCTTGCTCAGGGCGGCTAGAGAGCAGCAGGGGCATACCCTGGCCGCCATGGCCAGCCAAACCCTGATTCGTACTAGTCTGCTAGCCGCCATAGAAGCAGGTGACCTGGACAGTTTGCCCGAACCGGTTTACATTCGAGGTCTGATTCGTCGTTATGGCGATGCCCTGCACCTCGATGGGGATACCCTCGCCAGCCAGTTTTTTACTCCCCTGCGGGTACAACGCCATTCCTGGAAAGAGTCTCCGGCGGCTCAACTGCGCCCGCTCCATCTCTATGTCACCTACTTTTTGGTGCTGCTAGCTGCAGTCAGCGGGTTATCTTACCTATTGAAGCGCACCATCCCGGAGGTCACCGTGCTGCCTCCTCTGGATCCGCTAAATTCGGTAGAGACTGCCGCTGCCCCAGCTGATAATGAAGCGCGCGCTCCCCTGACTGAGGCTGAGCCAGCCGAACCGCAGGCTCCCATTGAGGTAAAAATGACCTTAACAGCTCAATCCTGGTTGCGGGTGACGGCTGATGGCAGCACTCAGTTTGAGGGCATTTTGCAACCCGGCGACACTCGCCTGTGGACCGCCGATCAGGCCCTCACCATTCGCGCCGGTAACGCCGGTGGCGTAATGGTGAGCTTTAATAACCGTCAAACCGAGGCCCTGGGCCAGCCCGGCATGGTGAAGGAAGTCACCTACTCAGCGGATAAAATGATCGGCTTAGCCTACTAGGGATGGGGCCTGAGGCCAGAGGGCCGAGTTTCTCCCAGGCCGGGGCAGGGAATGCCTAACCCAGGATCCTTGGCCCTAACCCGCAGGGTTGGTCGGGGTGGGCTCTAGCTGATCGAGATTTAACAGGAAGGGAACCTGATGGCCCCCTTCCCCTCCCATCACCAAAACCCTAGGAACTTGAGCACCGCCCTCCTTCCAGGCCTCGATGGCCTCTTTTTGGAGCACTAAGGAACCACCGGGGGCTTTTAGGGTTTCGGCGATCAGCCGTTGGGCTTCGGCCCGGCCCTTAGCCCGGTTGATCTCGGCCTGGGCTTCTTGCTCGGCCTCCTGGGCGATATAAACCGCCCGCCGGGCCCGCTGCTCGGCAATTTGTTTATCTTCCACTGCCTTGGCAAATTCTGGGGAAAAGGTGAGATCGACCACACTGGTATCCAGAACCAGAATGCCGTACTTGGCTAGGCGGGAGGTCAGGGCATCGTCGAAGTCCTGTTTCAGCTCGGCCCGTTGGGTAATTGCTTCTTCAACGGTGCGGCGGGCGGCGGCAATTTTGAAGGATTCTTGGGTTTGGGGAGCCACAATTTTGGACACTAGGTTTTCTAAGGTGCCCTGGGTGCGGCGAATACTCACGACTTCTGTGGGGTCGAGGCGGAAGTTAATGGCAAACCGACCAGAGAGATCTTGCAAATCCTTGGTGGAGCTTTGAGCCGGTACCTCAAATTTTTGCACGGTGACGTCGTACACATCCACCGTGGAGACGAGCGGAGGTTTGAGGTGTAATCCCTCCAGCAGGGCGCCATCCTGGGCCTTCCCTAAAATGCTCAGAACGCCGGCCTGACCAGGGTTGATAATGACAAAACTGCTGGTCAGCAGAGCTAGGCCAATAATAGCCAGAAAGCTCAGGATAACGGGCTGCCAGTTGAGGGAGGAGGATTTCAAGGTCAGTAATCTTATTCGGACTGCCCTTCTAAGGTATCTGGTATCGGCTGGCGGGGGCCGGATTCTTTAGCAAGGCTATGGATTATCGGTGAGCCCAAGCACTTCCCCCGTGCCTTCCACCACCGTGCCCATGGAATAGGCCCCAATAGCGGTCTGGCGGAACCAGGCCAAGGTAGGTTGGACCTGGTCTGGGGGTACCAGCAGGGCAAAGCCGATACCCATGTTGAAGGTGTTATACAGGTCTAGGAGGGGAATTTCGCCGGCGGCGGCTAACCAGTTGAACAGGGGCGGCACAGGCCAGGCGGCTGGATGGAGTTGTAGACTTTGGCCCTGGCCCAGGCAGCGCGGTAGGTTTTCCGGTAATCCCCCCCCGGTAATGTGGGCCATGCCGTGAATGGATAATCCAGCCTGGCGGGCCTTGAGGATAGGGTCTACATAGATTCGGGTGGGGGTCAAAAAGATCTCTCCCAAACTTTGGGGCCCCAGGTCTGGCAATGATTCGTGCCAGTCGTAGCCAGTGCCTTCCCCGACCAGGCGTCGCCCCTCCTGTACCACCTTGCGAACGAGGCTGAGCCCATTACTATGGATGCCACTGCTGGCTAAGCCAATGACCCGATCGCCGATCTGGACCTGGCTGCCGTCCAAAATTTGGGACCGTTCTACCACACCGACGCAAAAGCCCGCCAAATCGTATTCTCCAGGGCCATAAAAGCCAGGCATTTCGGCGGTCTCACCCCCTAAGAGGGCGCAGCCGGCCTGGCGGCAGCCGGTGGCAATCCCCTCTACCACCTGGGCCAAGGTTTCGGGCTGAAGCTGACCGGTGGCTAGGTAATCCAAAAAAAATAAGGGCTCCGCGCCACTGGTGAGAATATCGTTGGCACACATGGCCACCAGATCGATGCCGACCGAGTTGTGGCGGTTGAGGATTTGAGCAATTTTGAGTTTGGTCCCGACCCCATCGGTACCTGAAACCAAAACCGGATCCTGGTAGCCCAGAGGAATGCGGCAAAGACCACTAAACCCACCCAGGTTGCCCAGCACTTCCGGGCGGCGAGTACTGTCCACCATGGCCCGAATCCGATGCACAAAGTCCCGTCCGGCTACGACATCAACGCCGGCATCTCGATAATCCATAGCAGGGCTCAATCCTCTGTAATAAAGCTTGGCTAACAAGCAGCCTAGCAGGTCAACCCCCAGACCTTTTCAAATTCTCAGCGAGGAAAAATGAGCTAAAAATTCATCGTTTTTTTACATAGAGCCGCCGGTGGGTAAATAGACTTATTGATTTTTTTGAATCAATTTGGCCCAGCGATAAATTATTCAAAACTGAACAGAAGGCCAATCACACTGGCGTAAGCCCTGATATCAAGGGAGTTTGGCTTTTTGTTAGGGAGGGTAAGCCCCCCTTGACTGGGCAAGAAGATTTGATTTGGCGAAATTTTCCCCGGATTCGCAATTGCTTGGGTTCGTGCTAAGTTACGTTTCGACAAAAAACCGAGAGTAAACCTTTGTAACGGGTTAGGGCCATAAGGTTGCCCCAGGCAATCTGTTTTGCCCGCCAAAGCCGGCGGCAAGATTGACCCCCTGCCTTTCTGTTGATCTCTTCTGGTGTTTATGAAACATTCGCTTGTGGGCGGGCTAACGGTTGCTGTTGCCCTGTCCGTCTTTGGAGCTCCGATCCCAAGTTACGCTCAATCCGCTGTCGATGGTGAGGTATCCCAGCATACTCAGCCCGAGTCTCTACAAACCTCGCCGGAGATCTTAGGTCACACTCCCTCTGACAGCGACGAACCAGATTTGTTCCCCTCGCCTAGCGCCCTCCCCACCCAGGCCACTGCAGCCAACTCAACAGCCCCCCCACCAGCCGCTAGGGGCGAATTGGAATCTGGCCTGGCCACCATTCTGCCCCACGCCCTCGATAACCGATCCGCCGCCACGATTTACCTCCGTTCCATTCCTGTAGTTACTTTAATTGGTGGAGACTGGGCCGCTGCCAGTGGCACCAAGTCGGTTGCGGATACGGCCGCTGCTCCCAGCCCAGCGGCTGATCCGGTAGCCCGGGCCAGTGCCCTGGTAGCCCGCCTAAGTGAACTGGCGGCAACCTCTGATCCCGCTGAAATTGTGGCTCGCTGGGATGGGCCGAGTCGAACCTACGTGGTCTCCTGGGCCGAAGAAGATTTAATCACGGTTAATAGCCGCACGATTCTGCCGGATACCACCCGCAACGAGGCAGAAGACACCTTACAGATGGCCAACCGACTGCGGCGCTTGCTGGGGAACGCACCTGCCCTAGCGGCTATTGAGGGTATGCCGGTGCCGGCAGCGCCCCAACGAGTGGGCATAGTCACATCGACCCTGACGGGCATGGCCTCCTGGTATGGGCCCGGTTTTCATGGCCGCCGCAGTGCCAGCGGCGAAGTGTTTAACCAAAACGCTCTCACCGCAGCCCACCGGACGTTGCCCTTTGGGACGCAGGTGCGGGTCACCAATCTCAACACTGGCCAGCAGGTGGTGGTTCGCATCAATGATCGGGGTCCCTTTGGCCATGGGCGAATTATCGATCTCTCAGCGGCGGCAGCTTCTAGCATTGGCCTGATGGCCAGCGGCGTCGGTCGGGTCCAGTTGGAGGTTCTGTCAGCTCCCTAGGCAGCCTTAGAGTCATCACCCTAGAGTCGGTTCGGCTCGCGTGGATTCGTTCACCCTATTACTCTCCCCAGCCTAGCCTCTGGGGAGTTTTTTTGACTCAACTTGCGCGGGCGTCGGGAGCCAGCACAAGAGGTCCAGGGGAAGGTGATACCGCTTAGGGTGGAGCGAGGCTATCCGGGCTAAGCACTGGTCTAGAGCTAAAGGTAATCTGATAGGGTATTACCTTGGGCTTAGAGTGGTCAGAAGTTCAGCTGTCACAGCGATCGCGTCAGAGTTATCAGGCGGGGGAAGAAGGTCGTGCGAGTACTTAGGACGGTGGAGGGATTAAACTGCTTTTTGGCCCCATGCCGTCTGCCCTCAGCGGACTGCCAAGACCGGCCATCGGTGGGGTTTGTGCCGACCATGGGGGGCTTGCATGGGGGGCATTTGAGCCTGATTGAACGGGCCCGACAGGAGAATGAGGTGGTGGTGGTGAGCCTTTTCCTGAACCCGCTCCAATTTGCCCGGGGGGAAGATTTAGACCGCTACCCTCGCACCCCCGAGCAAGATCTACACCTGTGTGAGCAGGCTCAGGTCAATGCGGTGTTTATGCCGACTCCCCAAACCCTGTACCAGCGGCTAGATCCTTTGGCCGAGGAATTAACCCAGGTGGTGCCCCCCAAGTCGATGACGGCGGTGCTGTGTGGCCCCTACCGGCCCGGGCACTTTGAGGGGGTGGCT
>DVEE01000265.1 GCA_015295885.1 Leptolyngbyaceae cyanobacterium M65_K2018_010 | reverse complement strand
GGTGAGATACCCTACATTGCCAAAGTCTACCAAGCCGATCCGCAGGCCTTCCGTAACTGGGCCGTGAGTGATTTGTATGAGCCAGGTTCAACCTTTAAGCCGATCAATATTGCGATCGCCCTCGAAAGTGGTGTGGTCAGCCCCGATGAAGTGGTTAACGACAGTGGGCAGATACAGTTTGGTCGCTGGGTGATTCGCAACCATGACTATGCTACGACCGGTGGTCGGGGACCGATTTCGATCACCGACGTGCTGAAATATTCCAGCAACGTGGGTATGGTCCGCATCATGCAAAAGTTGTCTGCGGCCGACTACTTTTCCTGGCTGCAGCGACTTGGCTTGGACCAAACTTCCGGGTCTGACCTGCCCAACGAGGCGCCGGGACAAATGAAAGATCAAGATCAATTCATTCGCAGCAAGGTTGAACCTGCCACCACCTCCTTTGGACAGGGGTTCTCCCTCACCCCGCTGAAAATGATGCAGTTGCAGGCTGCCGTGGCCAATGGCGGTAAACTGGTCACTCCCCATGTGATCCAAGGCCTGGTGGCGACCGATGGCAGGCTGCTGTGGTCGCCCGATCGCCCAGACCCGCCGCAGGTGTTTTCTGCCCAAACTAGCCAGGCGATTATGACCATGATGGAAGCTGTGGTCGAGGAGGGCACCGGAGAACCGGCGAAGATACCGGGTTACCGCATGGGCGGCAAAACGGGTACGGCCCAAAAGGCTAATCGTACTGGTGGCTACGGCCGGGGTCGCATTACTAGTTTTGTGGGGATTTTGCCCGTAGAGAGCCCTCGCTACGTGGTGCTGGCGGTTATTGATGAACCCCAGGGGGATAATGCCTACGGGTCAACGGTAGCCGCCCCCCTGGTCAAGCGGGTGAGCGAGGCCCTGGTGGTCTTGACCGGTCTACCGCCCGCCGAATCCCGTCCCTAGGCCTGGCCCCGGGAGCAGGATTAACGGTCAAAGATGGCTTGCTCAAGTTGGGCCAGGGCGGTCTCCAGATCATCATTGACGATCTGGATATCAAATTCAGGGGCCGCCGCAATTTCGACCCTAGCCCGCTCCAGGCGCCTTTCAATAGCTTCGTCGCTGTCTTTGCCGCGCTGGCGAATCCGGTGTTCCAGTTCGCCCAGGGAAGGAGGCAGGACAAACAACAGCAGAGCGGTGGGGAAGGATTGACGCACTTGGCGAGCACCTTCCAGTTCAATTTCTAAAATCAGCCAGTTGCCGGCCTCAATCTGGCGCAGCACGGCCTCCTTGGGCGTTCCGTAATAGTTGCCGGCAAACTCAGCCCATTCCAGCAGTTCATTACGGTCAATCATGGCCTCAAACTGCTCTCGGCTGACAAAGTAGTAATCTTGACCGGGCACTTCCCCAGGGCGTGGAGCCCGTGTGGTGGCAGACACAGAGAGCTGCAGGGCCGGGTAGCGATCGCGCAAGGCCCGTAGTAGGGTGCCTTTGCCCACCCCGCTAGGGCCCGTGAACACAATCAAACGACCAGTACGCGCTAGGGTAGGGGTCTGCAGCGATTCCCGACTGGTACGGCAGCGCTGATCGAGGTCTGGGGAAGAGGGAGAGCTAACGGCCATGGCATCAGGTCAGAGGGGGAGGGCAGAGAGTCTTTATTCTATTCAAGCGTAGCAACTATGCAAACTGAGGTAAGTCAAATAAAACCGTGGTCATGTAGCGTTCGGCCCAATCGACCCCAAAGGCTTTTTCCAGCACCCGGCGAGTTTTGTCATTCTGGCGTTGTTGGGTGCAGTACCGCTGCTGCCCTGCCAGAATTGCTGCCGTGGCCGCTGGTGTGGGCTCCGTGGCCACCGCTTGTTGGCAATGCAGGGTGAGATAATCGAGAATCAGCTGCACAAAGGCCGCTTCCTCTTCGCCACTGGTGGGGCGAATAAACCGGCAGTGGGGAGAAAAAATGGTGCCCCAGGCTGGCAGGTCGCGCTCTTGGCTAAAGGACCGCTGGGGCAAACCCGCGATCGCATGGGTATAGGCCGTTGGCAAATCCTCAGTCACCGGCGATAGATCGACAATGGCCGCACTGATTTGGCCTCGCCCGCCGACCAAATCACAACCAAACATCGGCAGGGCGTACTCGGGTCGAGGAAACATGACGCAGTGTAGGATGTCGAGACTGTCTCCCACTCGGGCCAGTTCCAGATGCAGTTTGCGAAATTGAGGTGCCTGATACCCATGGTTTTCGATGGTGAGGCGCTCACCTTCCAGGCGTCCCTCCACATACCCCAGATCCTCGGGCAAAGGATAGGGGGATAACCCTAAGTAGGTTTGCCAGGTGGCTTCGATACCATCGGCCAGGGCGTGAATCATGGGGTGCTGTAGATGACGAATCGAGGCCGCAGGGGGAGACACCATGGCGCAATACGCTTATAGTAAACTTTCAGCATATCAGGCTAAGTTTGTATCTTGAGCCCCAAGACTGCGGTTACCCAAGACTGCGGTTATGGGAGAGAAGCATGGTCAGCGTATTAGGGTGAACCACAGGTGAAGCTAACCGACTGGCTGAATCTTGCCCTGGTGGGTATAGCACTATTCGTGCTTTGGCGGTTTCGGCAAATTGTGCTGCTGATTTTTGCCGCCGTCGTGCTGGTGACTGCCTTGAATAGTCTCACCCGTCGGTTCGTGCGCCTCTATGGTTGGCCCCGCCAGCGAGCCTTGTTAGTCACCTCAGCGCTGGTGTTGTTGGGCCTGTTTATCTTTATGGGTCTGGTGATGCCGCTCTTTATTAGCCAATTTCAAGAGCTGCTAGAACTAACGCCCAAGGGTTTTGAAAAGCTAGGCAATTGGTTTGATCAACTGAAGGCCAATCCCCCCGATTGGTTCCCTAACCAGGACTTCCAATTGCTGCCTGACCTGACCGAACTGCTTAGGCAGGTCGCCTCCATCGGCAGTACGGTATTTGGAAATTTTTTAACCTTTTTTTCCAGCTCAGTTGCTATTTTATTGCAGATCTTGCTGCTCACCGTGCTGACCCTGATGGTCCTCGCCAATCCTCCTGCTTACCGCAATCTACTCCTGCGGCTGTTTCCCTCCAGTTACCGGCAGCGGGCCGATGAAATTCTCACGAAATGCGAAGCGGCGCTGCTGTCGTGGATGGGGGGAGTGGGGTTAAGTTCCCTGTTTGTGGCGACACTGAGTTTTGTGGGGTTGCTTTTGCTGGGAATTCCCTACGCCTTTGCCATGGCGGTTCTGGCTGGTTTGTTTAATTTCATTCCCAATATTGGACCTACGTTAAGCGCTATTTTTCCTATTTTTGTGGCCCTGCTGCAATCACCGGGTAAATCCTTAGCCGTCATTGCTCTCTACGTTCTAGTGCAAAATTTAGAAAGCTACTGGTTTACCCCGATGGCGATGCAAAAGCAGGTTTCACTACTGCCGGCTGCTACGCTCATCGCTCAAATTTTCTTCGCTACTTTTTTGGGTCCCCTAGGGTTGATCTTGGCCCTACCCTTAGCGGTAGTCAGCAAAACTTGGATTGAAGAGGCGTGGATTAAGGACGTTTTGGAACGAGATGCGCCCCCTGAATCGATGCCCCGGGAGTCCTGCCCCAGCCTATCCCCCGGGTCGGCCAGTTCAGAACCCCAGATTCCTTCTCGCTAGGCTGGGGCAGGGCAAACGTCCATCCCAGCCGGGGAGAGCGGGGGATTGGCCGAGGTGCCGGCCAGGGCAAGTTGGGCTGTGGCAAAACTTAACTTATGAAACCCTTATTTTTCAGCACTATGATCAGCGGCGGGTGAAATGATCAGGGAATGGCCTCCCTAAGCCCGAACTGATTTAGTTTAGGTTGACCTGCTCTAGGCCGTCCAGGATCTTGAGGGGTCTAGATTGGGCTTCCAGTGAGGAACTGGGGATTCAAAAGAGATTCTCGCCCCCTTGGGTTAATCCTTACTACCTTGGCCAACCCCCTGAAAAACTGAATGTAACCCCATCTTTAATTTGGAGAAACCCCATGAAGTTTAATCAAAAAACCATAGCCTTAGCCTCCGGCCTAGCCGTACTGACGGCAGTGGCGTCGCCGGTACTGGCTCAATCGACCGCTGAAATGCTGCAAACCGCAGAGGCGGCCTGTATTGAGCATGCCGCAGAGGAAGGATATGATCCTAATCTGGCTGAAGTAGTTTCCTCTAGAGCAGTTGATGCCGATAAGGTAGAGGTGGTTCTAAACCTCACCAACGATGGCCAAAACTTCGCACGTTTGACCTGCCCCTACAGCGTTTCCAGTGGGGTTGGCAAGATGGTGGGCGAGGAGATGAAAAAGGTTGCTGCCGATACAGTGGATGCTGTGGGCGGAGCCATGGACACAGTGGCTACCCCAGCACCGGGCTTGGGTCGTCTATGGTGGTTGTTGGTCCCCCTGATTGGTTTGCCTC
>DVEE01000080.1 GCA_015295885.1 Leptolyngbyaceae cyanobacterium M65_K2018_010 | reverse complement strand
ACTGTTGCTAAATAAGGGGTGTGGAGATTCATCTCCTCTTAGCAGACCAGTGCCCAATCCGCTTTTCGTGCCCGGAAGTTTATACCAATTTCGGACTAGTTTTTACACCCAAACTGCTCCAAAGTGGCCCAACGTCACGGCCACTTTGCCAAAAAGTAATCAACACCTTGATGGCTGAATCCCCTTCTGGAAGAGCGTTTGAGGCTGAAACACTGGGAAGCGGGTGATGAGACTCGAACTCACGACATTCAGCTTGGGAAGCTGACGTTCTACCACTGAACTACACCCGCGAGGGGGAGATTTGAATTAAGCGTTTTGAGTTTGGCAGGGTGGATCGTAACCTCAACCAAAACTCAGCCCTTAATCTTCAAAACTTCCGGTTTTCATTATAGGGCTATTTACTCCAGGTATATTCCTTGGCCGTGGTTTCTGGGTCAGTAGGCAAACCCGCCTGCCTCGGACTGCCGGTGAGTCGCCGTAGCAGTTGGGCGAACCCACCATTGACCCGGTCGATATAGGTGAACAGCACGGGCACTACCACGAGGGTCAGCAGAGTAGACGTGGTAAACCCGCCAATTACCGCGATCGCCATGGGGCTGCGGGTCTCCCCACCGGCACCCAGTTCTAGGGCGATGGGTACCATGCCAGCCATGGTGGAAATGGAAGTCATCAGGATGGGGCGCAGGCGAGTTACTCCCGCTTCCACCACCGCCGCCTGGCGGGATTTCCCCTGCTCCATGGCCATCAAGGCGTAGTCCACCAACAAAATGGCGTTTTTGGTTACCAGCCCCATCAGCAACACGATGCCGATTAGGGCAAAGAGGCCCAGGGGTTTTTGGGTAATCAAGAGGCCCATCAGCGCTCCACCTACAGAAAGGGGCAGGGCCGCCATGACCGCGACGGGGTAGATGAAACTGTTGTACAGCAGCACCAGCACGGCAAAAATCATCAGCACGGCGGTGGCCAGGGCTAGCCCAAAGCGAGTAAACACGTCCCGCATAATTTCGGCATCGCCCGAAGGTTGTTGCGTCACCCCGGCGGGCAGATTTTTCATGGTCGGCAGCTCATCTACCGCGGCCAGGGCCTGGCCTAGGGTCAGCCCCTGCAGATTCCCCCCGATGCTGACCTGACGGGATCGATCGTAGCGATCGATCTGAGCTGGACCACTGCCAAAGCTAACCTCGGCTACGGCCGCCAGGGGAATCAGGTTCCCAGTCTGGCTGGGCACCCGCAGGGTTTGTAGGAGAATGGGATCGTCTCGAAATTCTGGGGCAATCTGGACCCGGATGGGAATCTGGCGATCGCCCAGGTTAAAGTCCGCCAGGTTAGCGTCCGTATCCCCCAGGGTGGCCAGGGAGGCGGTGCCCGCAATGGCCTGAACGGTAACGCCCAGATCCGCCGCGCGATCGCGGTCGGGAATAATCTGCACCTCTGGTCGCACCAGACTGGCACTGGAGCTCACATCCACCAAACCAACGATACTTCGCATTTCGCGGGTAAGGGAATCGGAGGCCTGGCGCAGGGCAACCGGGTCGTTGCTCTTGAGCACCACGGTCAGGTCTTTGCCTTCCCCAGAGGCGCCGCTACTCTGGAAGCTAATTCGGGCCCCGGGCACCGGCTGGAAAAAGCGATCGCGGGCCTGCTGCTCAAAGGCTTTCTGGGAGAGGTTGCGATCTTTTCTGGGGAGCAAACGGACGTACACAGTAGCCCGATTCACACCCTCTTCGCCTCCCTCCGTCGCCAGGACAGTATCCACCGCCCCATCGGTCAGCAGGCCCTGGCTCAACTGGGTGGTGACCGCCTGGGTATCGGCCAGGGTAGAGCCGGGCGGGAGTTCGACGGCAATGGTTGACAACCCCGAGTCACTGCTTTCAAACAGGCTGGTCGGAATATAGGGCACCAGCCGTAGGCTGCCCACAAAGAAGATCAAAGCCAGGGCCAGGGTTAAAAAGCGATGGCGCAGGGCCCAGCGTAATAGGCGGCGATAGGGCCCAGCGGGCCGCGGCGGCACGAGGGCGGCTGTACCCTGCCAGTCATTGGCTTCCCAAGCGGCCGAGCTCTGGGCCGGCTTTGGTTGCAACAGGTAGGCGGCCATCATCGGTGTGACCAACCGAGCCACAATGGTTGAAAAGATGGTGGCCGTCGCCACCGTCACCCCAAAGGGTTGGAAGAACTGGCCGGGAATCCCCCCCATAAAGGCGACGGGCAAGAAGACGGCCACAATGGTGGCGGTAGTGGTAATCACCGCCAGCCCCACCTCCGAGGTGGAATCCAGGGCGGCCTGGAAGGGAGGCTTGCCCATGCCCATGTGGCGCTCAACGTTCTCAATTTCCACGATCGCGTCATCCACCAAATTCCCCACGGCCAGGGTCAGGCCCAGCAGGGTCATGCTATTCAGGGTGTAGTCGAACCCCCGTAGAACCAGGAAAGTCGGGATGATGGACAGGGGCAGCGCCGTGGCGGTGATCAGGGTGGCGCGCCAATCTTTCAGAAATAGACCCACGACTATGACGGCCAGCACACAGCCCAGAATCAGCGCATCAATGGAGGTCTGGTAGGCCGCCCGGATTTCATCGGCCCGGGTAAAGATCAGGTCAAAGGTAACGTCCTCGGGCAGGGTTGCCTCTAGCCGAGCTACCGCGGCCCGCACCCCGTCTTCTACGGAAACCAGCACACTACCGGTACTGCGATAGACGGAAAAGGCCACAACCGGCTGGTTATTCAGCTGAGCCGACTGCCGCGCCTCTTTGTAGCCACTCTCCACCCGGCCCAAGCTGCTGAGTGGCACCGTGGTTCCGTTGGGCAAAACGATGGGGCTAGCCCGCAGGGTTTCCACGGTGGGGGCGCTGCCCAGGGTCCGCAAGCCCTGCTCCTGGCCACCCAGGGTAGCTCGGCCGCTGGGGAGGTTGACGTTGAGGGCGCGAATTTGATCGTTCACCTGGGTAGCTGTAATGCCTAGGGCGTCCAGTTGCTGAGGATCCAGATCAACTCGAATTTCCGGGTCTACGCCCCCCACCCGTTCCACCCGGGCCACCCCCTGGGCGGTCAGAATTTCCTGGCTGATGGTGCGATCCACCAGGTCACTGAGTTCCTCCACAGAGCGTTGGTCAGAGTTAACGGCGTAGGTCATAATCGCCCCACCGCCAAACTCCAGCCTGCGGATCACCGGCTCCTGAATGCTACCGGGCAGATCCTGACGAATCCGAGTGACCGCATCGCGCACATCGTTGGTGGCTCGGTCTACATCCGTACCCAGCAAAAAGGTAATCACCGTGTTGGAGGAACCCTCCCGCACGGTGGATCGAATCTCATCGATGTTGCCTAGACCGGCTACCGCATCTTCGATCTTTTTCGTGACCTGGTTTTCCAGTTCCTCTGGGCCAGCTCCCGTTTGAGTCACGGTCACGGTAATGGCCGGAAAGTCAATATTGGGGTTTTCGTCGATGCCCAGTTGACCAAAGGAGAGCAACCCTCCCAGAGTCAGAACCAGGAAGAGGACGATGACAGGAATGGGACGACGGATGGACCAACCGGAAAAGTTCATAGGGGCGTAAGCCGTGGGGGGGTAGGGAGGAGTGAGGTCGTGAAGGACAAAGGTTTCAAGGTCTGAGGACGGCGGGTGGGACTGGGATGGATGGCCCCCCGCCTGAGTACTCAACCTGTAATTACTCAGAACTCGGCTGCTCCGCTAGCCTGACCCCATCACCGTCTTGCAAAAAACCGACGCCGGAGGTGACCACCGATTCCCCCGCTTGCAAACCCTGGATCACCTCCACCCGAGCTGGCTGAGCGCCTTCGGCCGGGAGACGATGGCCCACCTCCACCAGCCGAGCCGTAACCTGGTTCTCCGCCGTCAGCACAAAGACCTGGGCGTTGCCGTCGGGTAGGGGTTGCAGGGCCGTGGTGGGAATCACTAGCCCCTGGCGAGAGGCGGTGGTAATGTCACCGCGTAGAAACATACCGGGTTTGAGCAGATCGCTGGCCGGCAGGGTAATGTTCACGATCGCCACTCGCGTAGCCGCATTCACCACCGGGTCGATGGATTGCACGGTGCCCTGGAGCCGCAGACGGCTATCGGTATTGGAGGTGATGGCAACAGGAGCACCCATGGCCACCCGGTCGAGCTGCGCCTGGGGCACTTCCGCCGCCAGCTTCAGCTGATTGTCTTGAATCAAGGTCACAATCGGTGTGCCTGGGGAAGCCACATCGCCAACGGTGGCCCGCCGTTCCGCAATCACCCCAGCCACGGGAGCGCGGACAAGGGTTTGGGACAGTTGACTCTGTAGGCGCTCAATGGCGGCCTGCTGCGATCGCACCCCCGCTTCGGCACTGTGCACCTCGGCCTGAGCTAACCCCACCGCTTCCTGGGCGGTTAAGGCCTGGGTTTGGCGACTGGTCAGTT
>DVEE01000551.1 GCA_015295885.1 Leptolyngbyaceae cyanobacterium M65_K2018_010 | reverse complement strand
CCATCGGCACGGTGATTGAGCCCGATCCGTTAGGTCGCCTGCGGGGCAACGACAATGCCCGCCGTACCGAAATCGCCCACTTCGATGCCGACGCCAGGGCAGTGCTGGATTGGCTGACCCAGGCAGATAACGTAGCACCGGGTCAACTGGGTACCTTTGGGTTTTGCCTGGGCGGTCATTTGGCCTTGCGGGCCGCCCTTAACCCTGGGGTAAAGGCAGCGGTTTGCTGCTACCCCACGGGTCTTCACAATGGCAAACTGGGGCGAGGGGTGGCCGATACCCTAGACCGCTTCGGGGAGTTGACCGCCAAGGTGCTGATCATTTTAGGTAGCCAGGATCCCCACGTTCCTCCTGAGGGGCGAGAAGCTATCCTCAAGGCATTAGATGCGACCGGGGTTGACCACAAAACCCTGCTCTACCAGGCTAATCACACCTTTATGCGGGATGACGGTTACCGCTATGACCCCGTCGCGACCGATCAGGCTTGGGGAGAGAGTATATCCTTCCTGACCGAGGGGTTTGCCTAGGCCCCAGCCGCCAGTACCCCCAGAGGTAGCCCATTTCCAATAGGCTGCCCTGGGCAACTACCACACCTGCCAGACGGGCAAAGTAGCAGCCACCCCAGACCAATGAGGCCTAACCAACCCATGCTCCAGCCCCTAGGCCATTAGGGCTAAGGCGAAGATTTTTTCATGGCCAGGGTGAGGCCATCGGCAATGGGCACCAGGCTGAGGACAATGCGTTCGTCCCCATAGAGCGCCTGGTTAAAGGCGCGGATGGCCTTCGTGCGGTTGTCTTGAATCGCCGGATCGGCCACCTGCCCAGACCAGAGCACATTATCAATGGCAATCAGCCCCCCTGGGCGTACCAGTTGCAGGGCTTGCTCGTAGTAGGTGGGGTAGTTACTTTTGTCGGCGTCAATAAAGGCAAAGTCAAAGCTATTGGCCTGCCCTTCCTGCAACAGTTGGTTTAGGGTGTCCATGGCGGGGCCCAGACGCAGGTCAATTTTGTTTGCTACTCCCGCCTTTTCCCAGTAGCGGCGAGCGATCGCCGTATACTCTGGACTGATATCACAGGCCACCAATTGGCCCTCTGGGGGCAAGGCCAGCGCTACCCGTAGCGCACTATAGCCTGTGAACACACCCACCTCCAGGGCTTTCTTGGCTCCTATCAGTTGCACCAGAAGAGCCATAAACTGCCCCTGTTCTGGTGCGATTTGCATTTCTCCCATGGGGTGCTGGGCCGTTTCCTGGCGCAAAGCCGATAAAATCTCAGGCTCATGGACGGAGTGACTGAGCAGGTAGCTGTAGAGCTGTTCATTCAAGGCAAGGGTACGGTTGGCCATGGTGAGAGTTCCCTAGGGAGGTTTCGCTACTAGGAAATATGGAGGAAAGTAAGGAATTTTCGCAACCTGGAGCTAGACCTGGCTTAATACTGAAGTAGGGTCTGATTTTCTTGGGCGGGGTTCAGGCCAAGAAAGTCCAGCCCCAGGGATGGCGCAAGGAGGCGACGATGGAAGCCCATGATGAAGTCGTTCAAATTTCGGCCATGAACGGCTGGATCATCGGTGTTAGCCACTACAAAGACCGGGGCTATCAGTGCTGGATTGTTAACCCCGACCTGGATGTGCTCAGCGATGGCACCTACTATTCCACCAGCAGTGCGGCTATGTCGGCGGGGCGAGCCTTTGTGGAGCGGTATCACTAAATCAAGGCGACCTATCCCCCAGCCAGAAAATCCGGTAGGTTCAACACCTTCAAATCGTTCCACCAGGAAAGGGGCGAAAGTAAATACCCTAGCCCCAACCCAACCCCGCCATCGCTTAAGCCAAACCGCAACCATGGCACAGCACCCGTCGCATTTGCCTCATGTTACCGGGTAGGTCGGTTTTCATGGCCTGTTCAATCAAAAAGGTGGGGACGGGAATGGTCGGCGTAGCCTGAACGATGTAGGTCAACAGCGTGCCTCCCTGCATATCCTGAAGGTGGAGATCCGCGGCAAAGTGAGAAAAGGTACCCTGCTCTAAGCGAAACTGTACCCGATCGCAGGCGGTTTCAAAAACTTTGAGATAGATTTCGACCTGGGCGGTCAGCACCATAAAGCCCTTCTGCCCCACCTGGTAAAGGCGGCGGTACCGCTGAGAGGCGGTTTTTACGGTTTCTAGGACTTCACTACGGGTAATATTAGGAAAGAACTGGGTCCAGCGGCGGTAGTTAGTAACCTGGGGCCAAATCTGGGTGCGGGGCAGGGGCACGTACATAGCGGCCATCACCGCCGCCGCCCCATGGGGCTGGGTTTGAGGGGTGATTAACACCTCGCCCTGGAGTAAAGCGATCTGATCGCTGGCCGTCCAGGAGGCGGTCCTGGGCTCCGCTAGGTTAGTTGGTGTTTGCCCCCTCTGTAAACTCGCGATCATGGCGTTTCACTCCTGGTTAAGACGGTCTGTCGATCACCCTGGTTGCCCTGAAGCGCTTTCGACCTCCCTTGGGGCAGAATCTTACGCTGAAAGTTAATATTGTGCAACAATTCAGGGAAACCTCCCTCCGTTTTAACCGAGGCTGCCGGTCAGACCCATAGGATAGTGCTATCATCACAGCACTTTCATAAATCCCGTGATGCAGGCCCGTTAAAGTTTTATGGGGTAGGGCCAATGGGGCCATAAGATCCCCTACCGAGGTTTATCTAACTAGGCTCGTCGTACCTGTTACCCTCTGTCTTTGCTAACCTGCCATGGTGCGCCGCCGCTATCCGCTCCAGCCTTTTACCAAGCTCTTTCTAGCCGCCCTAGCCTTAACCGTGGGGGTATGGGCGCTGCGGGGACTGTCGCTGTTGGCGTTCCTCCCCGGTGCCGTGCTTTGGCTGCTGATTTTGTTGTGCTTTGGATTGGGTATTATCAGCAGTCTGCAGCGGATGCGGTAACCAGCCCATCGAGGGTCCTTTAGCGTTTGATTTTGAAGGAATCAAAAGAAGGCGGGGGCAATTTTTTCCGTTCCCACAGCCCTCGTCGTGGTGACCTAGGATTGCCCGCAACCAACAAATTAAATTGTGCTCCGGCTGGTATCAGCCACAGGCAACCAAACAGGCTGATCAACCGTAAACTCAGACTTAAAAAGAGGCCATAGGCAATATTTTGTGCCTGTATCCACCCCATGCTCCAGCGGCCTAACCCCCAGATGGCCAATCCCAGGACGAGGGTTAGGCCCACCCCAGGCCAGAGAGGACAACCGGGCAGCCACTGACGCGGACTCAACCGATGCACCAGGCCTAGGCCTAAGCCTAAAATTCCCAGGCTGGCTAACCGTCGTAACCCCTGGCTGAGGCTTGACCAGCTGAACCAGCCCAGGGGCGATTGGGCCTCTGAGACTTGGTAGGGACCAGCCAAAGGAGCGAGGCCGCTAGCCACCAAGAGGGTCAGCAGGATCAGGAGGGTGGCACCGAGGGGCCACAGCTTGCCCCCCCAGTCTCGCCGCCGAGAAGGCGCCCCCTGGTAGAGGGTCGCCAGGCTATGGGTCAGTTTTGCTGTCCCTCCCACCATACAGAGCCCGGCCCCAATCACCACGGCTAGCACCATGGGCAGCCCAACGCCGGAGCTAGATGGGGGGGGAGTTGGGATGGCTAGCATTTGCTGCAACCCTCGAGCTAGCTGCAAGGCTCCCCGCGGTACCGAGCCAAACTGTTGATGCTGGCACTGCAACAGGGCAAAGCTGAGACCAAACAGCCCCACCAGCCAAAGAAAGGTCACCTCTGCCGTCAGCGATCGCCACTGTTGCCGCTGGCTTTGCTGCCAAATAAACCGCCAAATGACCAGGTTTCCATAGTTCAAAAAACGCTTCCAGAGGAGGGCAACCAACGGATAGAGGCGATGGCGATGATTTCCCATAGCGTTACCTAGCCCTCCATTGCCCTAGCCGGGTTTGACCACCATCACCGTACAGGGAGCCTCTTCTACCACCTGGCTACTAACCGACCCCGCCAAAATGCGATCGACCCCGGTCAGTCCCCGACTACCGAGAATAATTAGGCTGACCTGGTGGATGTTGGCCAGCCGCACAATTTCCACATCCGCATTGCCCTGGACGACCTCAATCACCGGCGCGATTTGGCTTAACTGGCGAGCCCAAGCGCTGAGGTACTGTTCAATTTGAACCTGGGGAAGGTCATGTTCTACCGGTAGTGGCCGCGAGACATCTTGCTCGGCGGCGTCTTCAGGGTAGGGGAGCACATGGGTAAAAACAATCTTGGCCCCCGGGGCAAAATTCAACCCTTGGGCCACGGCCATAATCCGCTGGTCAAGGGGAGAATTATCCAGAGCAATCAGTACAGATTCAAACACGGAGGGTGTCAGCTCACGGGTTAGGGTTGAGAGGCTATTGTACGTCAACTCAACCCCCATGGCGCGGGTTCAAACGACTGGTCGGTGGGCTAGGGTTGCAGCCGCCGCCGTACCGATTCCCCGTGGGAGGGGAGTCCTTCAGTTTCCGTCAATAGGTCTATCGCGGCGGCCGCGTCCTGCAAAGCCCGGGGGGAGTACTGAATCAGGCTGGAGTGTTTCATGAAGGTCTCCGTGGAGAGGGGAGAGGCATAGCGAGCCGCCCCGGAGGTGGGGAGGGTGTGGTTGGGGCCAGCCAAGTAGTCTCCAATGGCTTCGGGGGTGGAATGGCCCATAAAAATCGCCCCTGCGTGGCGAATAGAGTCTAACAAATTCCAAGGCTCGGCAATTTCTAGTTGCAGATGCTCTGGGGCAAACTCGTTGGAGAGATCGGCAGCCTGCTCCAGGCTCTCCACCACGATGGCCAAACCATAGTTGGCAATGGATTTCTCCGTCAGGGTTTGGCGGGGGTGGCCGGCCAACTGACGACCCACTTCGGTGGCCACCAACTCCGCCAGGGGAGCATTTGTGGTAATCAGGATAGCCGCGGCCATCGGGTCATGCTCAGCCTGGGCGAGTAGGTCCGCCGCCACGTGGGCCGGGTTGGCGGTATGGTCGGCAATCACCAGCACCTCCGAGGGGCCCGCCAGGGAGTCAATGCCGACCATGCCAAACACCAGTTTTTTCGCTAGGGTAACGTAAATATTGCCGGGTCCAGTAATTACATCAACCGCGGGCACGGTTTCGGTGCCGTAAGCCAGGGCCGCGATCGCCTGGGCCCCGCCAACCCGATAGATTTCTGTAATGCCAGCCTCCTGGGCGGCCACCAAAACCGCTGGATTAATCGATTTACCGTCGCTGGGCGGGGTCACCATGATAATCCGGGACACCCCAGCCACCCGGGCCGGAATCCCATTCATCAAGACGGTACTGGGGTAGGCCGCCCGCCCACCCGGAATATAGATGCCGGCTCGATCCACGGGAGTGTAGCGCTTGCCCAGGACAATGCCATGATCCTCAAACTGCACCCAGCTTTTGGGCAGCCGCTGTCGGTGAAAGGCCTGAATATTTCGAGCGGCCAGACGAATGGCATCGAGCAGAGACTTGCTCACCTGCTGGTAGGCAGCATCCAACTCAGCGCCGGATACCTTTAATTCCTCTGGGACCAAGGTAACCTGATCAAAATCAGCGGTGTACTGAATTAGAGCCTGATCACCCTGACGCTTAACCCCGTGGAGAATTTCTCGAACCGTAGCCTCCTTATGGACGATCTGGTCGTCGTGGGTGCGAGCACAGATACGCTGCAACTCTGTTTTGGCCTCGGTGAGCTGATGGATGATGCGCAGCATTGCAACGGGGTTATCCGAAAAACCAGCGGAAGCGGAATGGCCAGAGTCCTATCAGGGCTAAGCAACCCACTGAAGGATCGGTGTCCTAACATCCTAGTCGATTTCTAGGTGAACTAGGAGAAAAATTAGCGCATTCATTTTCCACCTCAAGTGTTAAGATGTTATATCCAGGTCAAGTGTAATTCTTGTTAAGCTAGGGCAAACTGTGGCAAACATTAAGTCTGCGCTCAAGCGCATCCAGGTGGCCGAGCGGAATCGGCTTCAGAATCGTTCCTATAAGTCAGCGGTTAAAACCTTAAGTAAAAACTATCTGGCCGCCGTTGCCGCCTACCAGGCGGAGCCCACCCCCGCCAATCTGGAGGTGGCTCAAGATAAGTTGGCGGTAGCCTACAGCAAAATTGATAAGGCGGTTAAGCGGGGAGTTCTGCATCCCAACACCGGGGCTCGCAAAAAGTCGCGGCTAGCCCATGCGCTCAAGGCAAAGACCGTTCAGGCGGCTGAAACCGTTGCCTAGGCTGGACCGCAGCCTTGGTGCCCTCAGCCTCTTGCATCCTCTGTCTTTGTCGCCGCTCCTATGCCTCTGGTTGATACCCACGTACATCTAAACTTTGATGCGTTTGCCGGGGACTTGGACGATCTGGCTCAGGCTTGGCGAGCCGCCGAGGTGGTTCGGTTGGTTCACTCCTGCGTAGAGCCTGGAGAGTTTCCAGCCATGCAAGCGATCGCCGATCGCTTTCCAGAGCTGTCTCTATCCGTGGGCCTACACCCCCTAGACGTTGATCAGTGGACGGTAACGATGGCGGATCGGATTGCCCAGGGGGCAGAGACCGATGCGCGGGTGGTGGCTATTGGTGAAACCGGACTGGATTTTTACAAGGCCAACAACGTGGCCCTTCAGCAAGAGGTGTTCTGGACCCAGTTGACCATCGCCCACCAACTGGGCCTGCCGGTGATTATCCACTGCCGGGATGCGGCTCGGGCAACGGCAGATACGATCCATCGTTTTCAAACCACCGTTGGTTCAGTGACCGGTGTGATGCACTGTTGGTCTGGCAGTCCAGAAGAAACCCAATGGTTTTTGGATCTGGGGTTCTACATCAGCTTCAGTGGCATTGTTACCTTCAAAAACGCCCAGCAGGTCAAGGCTTCGGCCCAAATGGTGCCTCTCACCCGGTTATTGGTTGAAACCGACTGCCCCTTTCTCTCCCCCGAACCCATGCGTAAAGAGCGACGTAATCAGCCTGCCTTTGTCAAACATGTGGCCACCTATTTGGCCGAGTTGCGGCAGATGGATTTTGATACCTTGGCCGTCGCAACCACTCGCAATGCCTGGGAGCTTTTTCGACTGCCTGGGTCATGGTCCGACCTGCCCTTGGGTCAGCCCGCTAGCATAGCGGTTTGAGAACTCTCAAACCGGGTGGCAGTGGACGCCGCCTTCTACTATGATTGCGAATTGCGATCTGCCCATTCAATATCTCTGATTTTTCAGTGCCCCTTCTTTCCCCTGCCCCCAACCCATGATGAATTTGCCTTAATTTGCTGAGCGATCAGCGGTTAGCCCGGCCCCTGGGTGACCGCTCATGTGATTTTAATGATGTCGTTCGATGACCGCTAAGGCCATAGCCTGATTCGATTTAGGAAATCCATGACTGAACCTACCACTTACACCACTCCCAATTTTGTGTTGCCCGATCTAGTCGAAATTCAGCGGTCTAGCTTCCGTTGGTTTCTAGAGGAAGGACTGATTGAGGAACTGGAAAGTTTCTCGCCGATCACCGACTACACCGGCAAGCTAGAGCTGCACTTTTTGGGTAAGCAGTACAAACTCAAAAGTCCTAAGTACGACGTGGATGAGGCTAAGCGACGGGACGCCACCTACGCGGTTCAGATGTATGTGCCGACTCGGTTGATCAACAAAGAAACCGGGGAAATCAAGGAGCAGGAGGTGTTCATTGGCGATCTGCCCTTGATGACCGATCGCGGTACCTTCATTATCAACGGGGCAGAACGGGTAATCGTCAACCAGATCGTCCGTAGCCCTGGGGTTTACTATAAGGCGGAAACCGATAAGAACGGTCGCCGTACCTACAATGCCAATTTGATTCCTAACCGGGGGGCTTGGCTGAAGTTTGAGACGGACAAGAATGACCTGGTCTGGGTGCGCATTGACAAAACCCGCAAGCTATCGGCTCAGGTGCTGCTGAAGGCGCTGGGGTTAAGCGATAACGAGATTTTTGACTCCCTGCGTAACCCGGAGTACTTCCAGAAAACCATTGAAAAAGAGGGGCAGTTCAGCGAAGAGGAAGCCCTGCTGGAACTTTACCGCAAGCTCCGCCCCGGTGAGCCGCCCACGGTAGCCGGCGGTGAACAGTTGCTCTATTCCCGCTTCCATGACCCCAAACGCTACGACCTGGGTCGGGTTGGCCGTTACAAGCTCAACCGAAAATTGCGTTTGAACGTGCCTGACACCACCCGCGTGCTGACCCCAACGGATATTCTCACCGCCATTGACTACCTCATTAACCTGGAGTTTGACATTGGCAGTGTGGACGACATCGACCACCTGGGGAACCGGCGGGTGCGATCGGGGGGGGAAATCCTACAAAACCAGGTTCGGGTCGGTCTGAACCGGTTGGAACGGATCATTCGGGAGCGGATGACCGTTTCTGATGCCGATGCTTTAACGCCGGCCTCCCTGGTCAACCCCAAGCCCCTGGTTGCAGCCATTAAGGAATTTTTCGGCTCTAGCCAACTGTCCCAGTTTATGGATCAGACCAACCCCCTGGCGGAATTGACCCACAAACGCCGCATTAGCGCCCTCGGCCCGGGCGGCTTAACCCGGGAGCGGGCTGGCTTTGCGGTGCGGGATATCCACCCCTCCCACTACGGTCGTATTTGCCCCATCGAAACTCCGGAAGGCCCCAACGCCGGGTTGATCGGCTCCCTGGCTACCCACGCCCGAGTGAATGAGTTCGGTTTCATTGAGACCCCCTTCTTTAAGGTGGAAAATGGCCGAGTGCGCAAGGATTTAGCCCCCATCTACATGACCGCCGACGAGGAAGATGACCTGCGGGTAGCCCCCGGCGATATCGCCACCGATGAGGCGGGTTACATCATTGGCGAAACCGTCCCCGTGCGTTACCGTCAGGACTTTACCACCACCGACTCAACGGAGGTGGACTACGTGGCGATTTCCCCGGTGCAAATTATTTCCGTGGCCACCTCGCTGATTCCCTTCCTGGAGCACGACGACGCCAACCGGGCCCTGATGGGCTCCAACATGCAACGCCAGGCGGTGCCCCTGTTGCAACCAGAGCGCCCGCTAGTGGGCACGGGTTTAGAGGCCCAGGCGGCCCGCGACTCGGGCATGGTGATTATCAGCCGGACGGATGGCGAGGTGGTTTATCTGGATGCGGATCGGATTGAAATCCGGGATCCGGAGGGCCAGGTTCATGGGTATGAGTTGCAAAAATATCAGCGATCCAACCAGGATACTTGCCTGAACCAGCGGCCCATTGTGTTTCCCGGCGATCGGGTGCAGGCGGGCCAGGTGTTGGCGGATGGTTCCGCCACCGAGGGGGGTGAACTGGCCCTAGGACAGAACATTCTGGTGGCCTATATGCCCTGGGAAGGCTACAACTACGAAGACGCCATTCTGCTCAGTGAGCGGATGGTCTACGACGATATTTACACCTCCATCCACATTGAAAAATTTGAGATCGAGGCCCGCCAAACCAAGCTGGGCCCCGAAGAAATCACCCGGGAAATTCCCAACGTGGGCGAAGATGCCCTGCGTCAACTAGACGAAACCGGCATCATCCGGATTGGGGCCTGGGTCGAGTCCGGCGATATCCTGGTCGGCAAAGTGACTCCTAAGGGAGAATCGGACCAGCCCCCGGAGGAGAAGTTGCTGCGGGCTATCTTCGGGGAAAAGGCCCGGGATGTGCGGGATAACTCCCTGCGCGTACCCAACGGCGAAAAGGGCCGGGTCGTAGACGTGCGGGTGTTTACCCGGGAGCAGGGGGATGAATTGCCCCCGGGGGCCAACATGGTGGTGCGGGTCTACGTAGCCCAGAAGCGAAAAATTCAGGTGGGCGATAAAATGGCCGGTCGCCACGGCAACAAGGGGATTATTTCTCGGATCCTACCGATTGAAGATATGCCCTATCTGCCCGATGGTACCCCCGTGGATATTGTCCTGAACCCCCTGGGGGTGCCTTCTCGGATGAACGTGGGGCAGGTATTTGAGTGTCTACTGGGCTGGGCTGCCGAAAACCTGGATGCCCGCTTTAAGGTGATTCCCTTCGATGAAATGTACGGCGAGGAGGCCTCCCGTAACTCCACCCACGGCAAACTCCAGGAAGCCCGGGAGATCACCGGCAAAGACTGGGTGTTTAACCCCGATAACCCCGGTAAGATTCAGGTCTTTGATGGCCGCACGGGTGAGCCCTTTGACCATCCTGTCACCGTCGGTAAGGCTTATATGCTGAAGCTGGTGCACCTGGTGGATGACAAGATCCACGCCCGCTCTACCGGCCCCTACTCCCTGGTCACCCAACAACCCCTGGGGGGCAAGGCCCAGCAGGGCGGTCAGCGGTTTGGGGAGATGGAGGTCTGGGCCCTGGAGGCCTTTGGGGCCGCCTATACCCTGCAGGAACTGTTGACGGTCAAGTCCGATGATATGCAGGGCCGTAATGAAGCCCTGAATGCCATTGTCAAGGGTAAGTCCATTCCCCGACCGGGTACACCGGAGTCCTTTAAGGTGCTGATGCGAGAACTGCAATCCCTCTGTTTAGATATTGCGGTGCATAAGGTGGAAACCCGGGAAGACGGCACCAGCCGAGATATCGAAGTGGATCTGATGGCTGACGTCAACACCCGTCGGGCTCCCTCACGGCCGACCTACGAATCTATCGCCCGGGATGACAGCGAGGATTTAGAGGAGTAACGCCAGGGTTATTTAACCCAGAGGGCTGGGGCGATCGCTCCCATCATCGCCCCCCCCAGTTTCAAGATTCCAGCTTTAAGATCCCTTAGATCATCCCCCCTTTGATTGAGTGCGCTTACAAGGAAAACACCCAGCATGGCCAAGCTAGAACAGCGGTTTGACTACGTCAAAATTGGACTGGCATCCCCGGAACGAATTCGCCAGTGGGGCGAACGGACTCTGCCCAACGGTCAAGTGGTGGGCGAAGTCACCAAGCCTGAAACCATCAACTATCGGACCCTCAAGCCGGAAATGGATGGTCTGTTTTGCGAGCGGATTTTTGGCCCCGCTAAGGATTGGGAATGTCACTGTGGTAAGTACAAGCGGGTGCGCCACCGGGGCATTGTCTGTGAGCGCTGCGGGGTGGAAGTCACCGAATCGCGGGTGCGCCGCCATCGCATGGGCTATATCAAGCTGGCGGCCCCGGTGGCCCACGTTTGGTATCTCAAGGGGATTCCCAGTTACATTGCGATTTTGCTGGATATGCCCCTGCGGGATGTGGAGCAGATCGTTTACTTCAATGCCTACGTAGTGCTGGATCCGGGCAACGCGGAGAACCTCAGCTACAAGCAACTGCTGACGGAAGATCAGTGGATTGAGATCGAAGATCAGCTCTACGACGAAGACACTGAACTGTCGGGGGTTGAGGTTGGCATTGGGGCCGAGGCCCTGCAACGACTATTGGAGGATCTGGAACTAGAACCCGTAGCGGAAAAGCTGCGGGAAGATATCGCCAACTCTAAGGGACAAAAGCGGGCCAAGCTGATTAAGCGGCTGCGGGTGATCGACAACTTTATTGCTACGGGTTCTAAACCGGATTGGATGGTGCTGGATGTGATCCCCGTGATTCCTCCCGACCTGCGGCCCATGGTGCAGTTGGATGGGGGGCGCTTTGCCACCTCCGACCTGAATGACCTTTACCGTCGGGTGATCAACCGTAACAACCGGTTGGCCCGCCTGCAGGAAATCCTCGCCCCAGAAATCATCGTCCGCAACGAGAAGCGGATGCTGCAGGAGGCGGTGGATGCTCTGATTGACAATGGTCGGCGAGGTCGCACCGTGGTTGGGGCCAACAACCGGCCGCTCAAGTCCCTCTCGGACATCATTGAAGGAAAGCAGGGTCGCTTCCGGCAAAACCTGCTGGGTAAGCGGGTGGATTACTCCGGTCGTTCTGTCATTGTGGTGGGGCCGAAGTTGCAGATTCACCAGTGCGGCCTGCCCCGGGAAATGGCCATTGAGCTGTTTCAGCCCTTTGTTATCCATCGGTTGATCCGCCAGGGCTTGGTCAACAACATCAAGGCGGCCAAGAAGATGATTCAGCACAATGATCCCAGTGTGTGGGAGGTGCTGGAGGAGGTGATTGAGAGCCACCCGGTCTTACTGAACCGGGCTCCTACCCTGCACCGTCTGGGCATTCAGGCCTTTGAGCCCATTCTGGTGGAAGGGCGGGCCATTCAATTGCATCCCCTGGTTTGTCCCGCCTTTAACGCCGACTTTGACGGCGACCAGATGGCGGTGCATGTGCCCCTTTCCCTGGAGGCCCAGGCGGAGGCCCGCTTGCTCATGCTGGCTTCCAACAACGTGCTGTCTCCCGCCACTGGCCAACCGATCATCACACCATCCCAGGACATGGTGCTGGGGTGTTACTACCTGACCGCTGAGAACCCGGCGGCGACTAAGGGGGAGGGGCGCTATTTCGCCAGCATGGATGATGCCATCATGGCCTTTGAACAGGGTCTGGTGGATCTCCACGCTAAGGTCTGGCTGCGGTTTGACGGTTCGGTCGAGTCCGATCAGCCCAGTACCACCGCCCCAGAGCGGGTTGAGGCGGAGGACGGCACGATTACGGAAGTCTATCCCGATCGCCGGGTACGTCTGGATAGCGAGGGTAACCTCATTTCCCAGTACATCAAGACTACCCCAGGCCGCATTATCTACAACAAGGCGGTGCTGGAGGCTATCAGCAACTAGAATCCTAATCCCAGGTTCACCCTGGGATAGCTCACCACCCTTTCATTCCTAACGCACACCAAGATATCCACCAAGGGGCAGAAACACATGGCTGAACAAGGGGTAACTCCATCCTCGATGGTTTTTCGCAATCGCATCATTGACAAGAAACAGCTGAAGAAGCTGATCTCTTGGTCTTTTACCCACTACGGCACCGCTCGTACCGCCCAGATGGCTAACCGGATCAAGGATCTGGGCTTTAAGTACGCGACCCGGGCTGGAGTCTCCATTAGTGTGGAAGACCTGCAGGTGCCCAAGGAAAAACGGCAGTTGCTGGCGGCAGCGGAGGACGATATCCGGGCCACTGAGGAGCGCTATACCCGCGGTGAAATTACTGAAGTTGAACGTCTCACCAAAGTAATCGACACCTGGAACGACACCAGCGAAGAGCTGAAGGACCAGGTGGTGAGGAACTTCAAGGAAAATAATCCCCTGAATTCCGTCTACATGATGGCGTTTTCCGGGGCCCGGGGGAATATCTCCCAGGTGCGCCAGTTGGTGGGGATGCGGGGTCTCATGGCCAATCCCCAGGGAGAGATCATTGACCTGCCGATTAAGACCAACTTCCGGGAGGGGTTGACGGTTACCGAGTACGTGATCTCCTCCTATGGAGCGCGTAAGGGGCTGGTGGATACGGCTCTGCGGACCGCGGACTCGGGCTATTTGACCCGACGCTTGGTGGATGTCTCCCAGGATGTGATTATCCGGGAGCATGACTGTGGCACTGAGCGGGGTATTCCCCTGCGCAGCATGACCGATGGGGAGCGGGTGCTGATTCCCCTGGAAAACCGCCTGCTGGGCCGGGTGGTGGCAGCCGATGTGGTGCATCCCGAAACCGGCGAGGTGTTGCTGGAGAAAAACCAGGCCGTTTCTGCCGAGCTGGCCGAGATGATGGTGAAGGCTGGGGTAGAAGAGGTGGTGGTGCGATCGCCCCTCACCTGCGAAGCCACCCGTTCGGTCTGTCGGCTCTGCTACGGATGGAGCCTGGCCCACTCTGAGATGGTGGATCTAGGCGAGGCCGTAGGCATCATTGCGGCCCAGTCCATCGGTGAGCCTGGTACCCAGATGACCATGCGGACCTTCCACACCGGCGGTACCTTCACGGGTGAAATTGCCCCCCGCATTAAGGCCAGTAAGGCCGGGGTAGTACGCATGCCCAAGCGCTTCAAGAGCCGGGCCTTTCGCACCCGTTACGGGGAAGACGCCCTGATGCTCGAGTCCAACACCGACCTGGTGATTGAGGCCAGCGGCAAAAACCAGACCGAAACCCTGCCCCAGGGCACCATTCTCTTTGTCAACGATGGCGATACCGTTGAGAAAGAGCAACTACTTGCGGAACTGCCCTCCGCTGGTCGTACCCGCAAGGTCACAGAAAAGGCCACCAAGGACGTGACCTCGGACCTGGCTGGGGAGGTTAAGTTTGCTGGTCTGGTGCAGGAGGAAAAGACCGACCGCCAGGGCAATACCACCCGACTGGCCCAGCGGGGCGGCTTGCTGTGGGTGCTCTCGGGGGATGTGTATAACCTGCTGCCGGGAGCTGAGCCGGTGGTGCGCAACGGTGACTACGTGCAGGCGGGGCAAACCCTGGCGGCCACTAAACTCACCACCGAGCGGGGCGGGCTGGTGCGCTTGCCGGAGCCCGAGGATGACAAGGGCTCTCGGGAGGTGGAGATTATCACCGCTTCCGTGATGCTCGACCAGGCCCAGGTGCGGAAAGAGCATGGCCAGGGCCGAGAGCACTACTTCATTGAAACCTCCTATGGCCAGCGTTTCTCCTTGATTGCCACCCCTGGGGCCAAGGTCACCAGTGGCCAGGTAATTGCGGAGTTAGAGGACGATCGCTACCAAACCCAGACCGGCGGCATCGTTAAATTCTCCGGGGTTGATGTGGCCAAAAAGGGCAAGGGCAAGCAGGGCTACGAAGTAATCCAGGGGGGCACTCTGCTGTGGATTCCCGAGGAAGCCCACGAGGTCAACAAAGACATTTCCCTGCTGATGGTGGAAGATGGCCAGTACATCGAAGCCGGCACGGAAGTGGTGAAGGATATCTTCTGCCAGAACAGTGGTGTGGTCGAAGTCACCCAGAAGAACGACATTCTGCGGGAGATTCTGATTAAGCCCGGCGACATTCACATGGTGGATGCTCCAGAGGATGTCATGGACCGTGACGGCACCCTGGTCACCCCTGGTGAAGAAATTATGCCTGGCCTGGTGGCCGATCGCCTGGGCTACGTCGAGTACGTAGAAACGCCAGAAGGGCCTGCCATTTTGCTGCGCCCTGTGGAGGAATATCCGGTTCCCGATCAGCCCTCGGTGCCCAGTCAGGACTCCGCCGCCGATGCGGCCAGTTCGATCAAACTGCGGGCAGTGCAGCGGGTGCCCTTTAAGGATGGGGAACGGGTCAAGTCGGTGGACGGGGTGGAACTACTGCGGACTCAGTTGGTGCTCGACATCGAGGACGAGGCTCCCCATGTGGTTGCTGACATTGAACTGGTGCCCGATGAGAGCGACCCAGAACTGATGCGCCTACAGATGGTGGTGCTTGAGACCCAGGTGATTCGCCGCGACGTGGTGGCCGATCAGACCCAGGGCAGCACCGAAACCACCCTGCTCGTGGAAGATGGTGAGCAGATTGGGCCCGGGGCTGTGCTGGCTCGCACCGAAATCAAGTGCAAGGAATCCGGCGAAGTGCGCGGTATTCGGGAAGATCAAGAGGCGGTACGCCGCCTGTTGGTGGTACGGGAGTCTGA
>DVEE01000137.1 GCA_015295885.1 Leptolyngbyaceae cyanobacterium M65_K2018_010 | reverse complement strand
TTTCTCAGCGGCCTCCGCTCTCGTCAGGTTGGGCAGGGTGCCGGTTAGCACAAAGGTCTTGCCGGCCAGGGGACTGGGGGAATCAACGGCGACTGGGGTGGGGGTGATGGTGGCCAGTTGCAACCCGGCTGTTTGTAGGCGCTCAATCAAGGTTTGGTTGGCGGGTAGGCGAAACCACTGGGCAACGGACTGGGCAATTTCAGGGCCGATGGAGTAAACTGCTTCGATCTCCTCTGGGCTGGCCGCCGCCAGGGCCTCGACGGTGGCAAAGTGCTGGGCCAGGGTTTTGGCATTGACGCTGCCCACATGGCGAATACCCAGGCCGTAGAGCACCGCTGGCCAGGGCCGCTGTTTGGAAGCAGCGATCGCCCGTACCAGTTTCTCGGCCAGTTGGGGCCCCATCCGATCCAAGGGCAGGAGGTGTTCCACGGTCAGATCGTAGAGGTCAGCGACGGAACCTACTAACCCCTGATCCACAAACTGTTTCACCCACTTTTCCCCCAGCCCCTCAATATCCAGGGCATCGCGCCGGGCCCAGTGGATAATGGCGCCCTGCACAATGGCAGGGCAAGAGCTATTGATGCAGCGGGTCACCGCCTCATCCTGGGGCTTGACCAAGGCCGCCCCACACTCGGGACAGTGGGTAGGCATGGTCACCGGAATAGCGGGGTGAGGTCGTAGTTCGGCCATCACCCGCACCACTTCGGGGATAATTTCGCCGGCTTTGCGGACAATCACGGTGTCGCCCAGGTGGATATCGAGCTCGGCCATGCGGTCGGCATTGTGCAGGGTAGCCCGGGCCACTGTGGTACCCGCCAGTTGCACCGGCCGCAACTCGGCCACTGGGGTGACGGCCCCCGTGCGCCCCACCTGAAAGCTGACCCGCTCCAGTAGCGTGGGCACCTCTTCGGCCGGGTACTTGAGCGCCACGGCCCAGCGGGGGAACTTTTGGGTAAAGCCCAAGGCCTGTTGCAGGGCAAAGTCGTTCAGCTTCACGACCACCCCATCGGTCATATAGGACAACTCAAACCGCCGGGTTGCCCAGGTTTCATAGTAGGTTTGCACCGCCGCCGACGACTCGCACAACTGGCGGTTGGGGTTAACCCGAAAGCCCAGGAATTGCAGCAGTTGGAGGGCCTGCCACTGGGTTTTCAAGGAAGACGAGGGCGGACCGCCTTTGGCAGGGTCCTTCAGGAGAGTAAGTTGACCGTCAGCGGGTTGGTCCGTTGGCCAGTAGGCCAGATCAGGATCCTTGAGATGAAGCGTGTAGGCAAAAAAATCGAGCTTGCGCTGGGCCACGATGCGAGAGTCGAGCTGGCGCAGGGTACCGGCGGCGGCATTGCGAGGGTTGGCAAAGGGGGGCTCGTCATTAGCGAGCCGTTCCTGGTTGATTTGCTCAAATACGTTCAGGGGTAGAAAGGCTTCTCCCCGCACCTCCAGCATGGCCGGGGGATGGTCGGTCTTGAGCCGAAGCGGCACGGAACGAATGGTTTTGACGTTTTGGGTAATGTCTTCTCCGGCGATGCCATCGCCGCGGGTTGCCGCCCGTACCAGAATGCCATTTTCGTAGGTGAGGGCCAGGGCAGAACCATCGATTTTCAGTTCAGCCACGTATTCCACCGCCCCCACCTGGGGCACCTGCCGCCGCCAGCGCTCCTCCCAGGCGCGAAACTCGGCTAGGTCGAAGGCGTTCTCCAGGCTGTAGAGGGGAATGTTGTGGCGAACGGAGTTGAATTGGGTGGCAGGCTTTTCGCCCACCCGCTGGGTAGGGCTATCGGGGGTGATCAGGTCTGGGTGGGTCGTTTCCAGATCCTGAAGTTCGCGGTAGAGCCGATCGTAGACCTCATCGGGCATGATCGGGGCATCCAGCACGTAGTAGGCGTAGCTGGCCTCCTGCAGTTGCTGACGCAGGGTTTGCACCCGGCGGGCGGCGACCGCATGAGTATGGGCGACGGCTGAGTCCATCACGGCTTCCTTGCTACTGGATTCGGATGCACCCTAGCTATCGCCGTAGAAATAGGCAATTTCCTTGGCCTTCAGCGGGGCAAAGTCAGCCTCAATCAGCATGCGGTTTAGGTCCGCTTGGCTGTAGTGCTTGGCGCCAATGCGGACGATCCGCGATCGCATGGAGTTGAGCACACCACTGCGCTGCCGCTGCGCCTCCTTGGCCATCACCATGTTGTACAAATCGAGCTTGGCCGGGGCAATGGGAGTGCCGTCTAAATCGATCCCCTGGGCGATCGCGGCATCAACGGCATCGGCACCAGTGGTCGGGGCGACATTCTGAGACATCAAAAGCTCCTGAAAAAATCAGCATGGATCTCAAAAATCCTATCAGATGAACCGCCTAGAACTGGAAACAGCGGGAGATAGGGGGATTCCATCATGGGTATCAACCTAAGCCAGGACAGGATTGAGCCTAGGGAATTCAGGACTCAGGCTTTGCCCTGAGAAGGCTCAGCCCAAAGGGAGCCAGAAGCCAGTAGCCTTCTGTTAGGATCCCCAGGGGGCGACCTTCTACGCCATTACCTATAGGGCACCCCAGGGCTAGAGCTTGCCTCTACCTCTACTCCATATTTTCTAGGAGTCAAGAAAAAAGCCTGAAGTATGCGTAAATAGGGGATACTTCGCGCTCAGGTTTTGCCAGCTATGCTAACTCAGCCTACTCCCCGGCAAATTTTAGAAACCCTGCTGCCCTACCTGAAGACCGCTGGGGCCTATGCCCAGCAAATTCAGACCCAAATTCAGGCCCAACCTGAGAAAGATGGCAAGGGGGATAACTTTTTTGCGTCGGCCTTGAGCGATGCTGATCTCTCCATTCAAACCATGATGGAAGTGGTTTTGTTAGGTTTGTTTCCCCAGGTGCGTTTTTTTGGGGAAGAGCATGAGCAAACCTACAACACCAAGTATTTTCGTGCTACGGACCTGGGCTCACCGGGAGATTATCTGATTGCTCTGGATCCCATCGATGGCACTCAGTTTTACTTAGACGGACACTCCAACTATCAGATTATTCTGAGTATTCTCAATGCCGACGATTACGAGGCCGCGATCGCCATTACCCCCGGTCAAGACCTCTACTACTATGCCCTGCGAGGGCAGGGAACCTTTAAAGGCCGTCTTAGCGATCAATTAAACGAGTGTACTCCCCTTGCCATTGAGAATCCGGCTAAGGCCATTTGCTTGGGCTGGCAGATGGGTGATCTGGTGCCTTACCTGCGCGATCGGTACCAGGTCTTTCACACCAAGGCCGATTACTCTAAAGCCTCCCCTATTCCTAACTTTAACGGCGTGCTCAGCGGTGATTTAGCCGGTGCCGTGCTAGCGCGAGGACAATTCATTGATGGTGCGGCCCTGGCCTTTATGGCCCAGGAAATGGGGCATATCGTCACCACCCTCGGGGGCGAACCCTTGCCTCCCCTACACAGTTGTGACAACTATCAACGGCCAGGCTTGGTAATTGCAGCTTCTCCAGAAATCCATCAGGACTTGCTAGAGGCCGTGAGATTAGCGTGACGGCGGGGATTAGGGATGGGGAAAGCAGCCAGAAGAAGGAATTTGATAGCCCTCACCGCAACGGTTTAGATGGGCTATGCCCAGGGTTCTAGGTTGCCCTGGCCCCTGACCCAGATCCTGGAGGTATGGGGTAAGTCTAGGCTTTGACTAACGGATTGAAACCTTTCTCTAAACGGGTTGGCCGAGTAGATGCACCCATTCGGGGTTAAACCAGTACAGGTAGGCTAGAGCTAGCAACACCAGCAAGGTGCCCCCTAAAATCCAAAGGGGCCATGGGGTGGTCGGGGCAGCAGAGGGTCGGGGCATGGCGGTTTTCGGCCCGGATGACACCCAGGCCGGGCTAGATACAAGATTCCCCACGATTCTCTCCCTAAGATTAGGGTTGTGGTTGTTACAATTTTTGAAGCATGGGACTGGGGCAGGGCTAGGGGCATGCCTCACCGTGCGCCCCCCTGGTGTTCAGTCAGTAGAGATAGTGGAGCCATGGAAGTGAACTGTGCAGTCGATTGCGTCAATGGTTGTGTCCTGGGCGATAAATGTCCAAACCTCAAGTATACGGAGCAGGCGGCTAAGTTTATTGCCGATACCTCCCTCGACGAAATGGTTGAAATGGCCGATGAAGCGGTGCGCCGCAAGCTTCTGGAGCGGGTTTCGCAACCCCCCAAGTGGGTGCTCCCCGAAGAGTAAACGGTTAAACCCGTTAGAGGGCTGAGCCCGACAACATCGGCAGAATTTTGGCCTCCGTGATATGCTGGGCCAAGTTAGTGGTTGGTTGACTAGCCAGCTTAGTAGTTTTTTCCTAAGTTCGGTTTCATCTCCCTTTAACTTCCTGTTGTTGCTCTCCATGGAGATGTAATCGTGTCTATTTACGTTGGCAATTTATCCTTTGAGGCCACCGAAGACCAAATCACTGAGGTCTTTGCTGAGTATGGCAAAGTTAGTCGGGTGAGCCTACCCACCGATCGTGAAACCGGACGTCCTCGAGGTTTTGCCTTTGTAGAAATGGAAAACGAATCTGAGGAAAGTGCTGCCATTGAAGCTCTTGATGGTGCTGAGTGGATGGGGCGTGACCTCAAGGTCAATAAGGCTAGACCTCGCGAGTCGGGGGGGGCTGGAGGCGGCGGTTGGAATCGGCGCGATCGGCGCTAGATCCTAAGTTTGCCCCTGGGCTGAATAGTTCACTTCCAGGGAGAAACACCCCGACCAACGGCTGAGATTAATCAGCAATTTCACGAAATTGGGGGGCACTTTAGCCCTCTATTGATAGGTTGGGCCCGCGGAGCGCGACTCTTAGCGGCCCAGCAAGGTTTTTTAGGAGCAGGAATGGCCCAGGTTGTTTTGGGAGAAGACGAGAATATTGAATCTGCCCTGCGCCGCTTCAAGCGTAAGGTGTCCAGGGCTGGCATTTTTTCTGATATGCGGAAAAATCGTCACTTTGAGACCCCCATCGAAAAGCGAAAACGCAAGACTCTAGCTCGCCAGAAACAGCGCCGCTGGGGATCAAAACGCTGATAGACAATACCTCCGCCCTCATCAACCTGGAGAATAGCCATGACCCCAGAGGTCACCCAGCAAGTGTCCAGATTACGCCGTGAGTTTTACACCCATTTTGCGAATATTTTGGGCACTGAGGTGACTATCGGCAAGGAAAAATCCTACGCTAGTACCCTGCCTAAGGCTTCTTGGACGGATAGTCAACAGCGGCTGAACTACCTATGTATGTATGCTTATTCAGCGCCAGATTCATTAATCCCTGATCGCCCGCTGGTTCTGAGGATTGGGGTCAACTTGGGGGCACAGTTACTGGCTAGTCCTCGCCGGGGTAAAGGTATCCGACGCTACAATCAAACCTGTCAGTTTTATCTGACTCTTTCCCCCGATGAGGTACAGGGATTAACGCCCTGGTTACTTGCAGTTTTGGATAGTGAGACCCAGCCCAGGTTGACGACCATGGCTAAATCGCCTTACCAACTCGTTAAGGGCATGAGTACTAGCGCAGCTCCGTCCTTTTGGACTTATTCTGCTCAACAGTGTGCTGGGATGGATCTGGACGCTGCTTTCAAACCGCACTAGAGCGTGGTTTGAGCCTCAGGTCAAACCCAACTCTCCCCTAGGGAGGACCAAGGTTTTCAAAGGGGCTTAAAGCCGAGCTTAGTCTAGCCTGATTGAAGGCTATTGATCGGTTTTTCGCTTGAACTATGATGAAGATTGCCTAGGATAACTAGATGAGACCTGCAAGGTAATCGCTGAGCCTGAATGTATCGTCGCATTCTTCTAGACCTAGCTGGGGGGCACCTTAATGAACTACCCTATGGCTCCTTCTAGAAGTCTAGGCCAAGACTAATCTCTTTATAGGGGTTCTCGCTGGCGTGAGGTACTCGGGGAGGGCTGAAACGCTTATCCAGTAAACCTCCTGCTGTACTTTATTCGATCAGGAACCGCCATATCATTTTTAATAGAACTTGAATTTCTTCGAGGTATCCTCTTGGATATAACTGAATTACAAATGCTCTATGCGGCAGGTCAACGGGATTTTAATCATATTGACTTGAGTTCAGCCGAGCTCAACTGTATTGATTTGCAAGGGGCCAACTTGTCCCGAGCTAATTTGCGCCATGCCAATTTACGTTGGGCTAACCTAAGCCAAGCCAATCTGAGTTGGGCCGATTTGAGAGGCGCCGATCTAAGTTGGGCCAATTTGGCTGGGGCGGATTTAAGCTTTGCGAATTTGAAAGGGGCCAAAATGCCCGATGGAACCATCCATGATTGAGCCGCAACGCCCTTGAGAGGCTGGATAGCCCAGGTCATCGACTGTTTCAGAAACCCCAGGGCGGATCGGGTACAAGCTAGCAAAGCCTTGGGAATTCGTGGGCTAATCGTTTAGCCCGGATTGACTAGCGCATTGGTTCAGAAGGCCAAGCCGCCTCGGTTTCTAGGGTCATTGGCTGAGAATTAGGGAGCATCCTTAATAGATTGCAGACCGGTAACCAAGCGATCTAGATGGGTGGTCTGGTGGGTGGCCATCAGGGTAATGCGTAGGCGACTGGTGGGTACGGTGGGAGGGCGCACCGCTGACACCCAAAGACCCAACTCTTGGAGTTGCCGACTGGCCTCCATCACGCTGACCGCAGAAGCCCCTTCCAAACACATAATCGGTGACTCAGAAGGCAGTTGTTTGAGGTGAGATCTCGGCCCGCTTGACACTTCTAAAGCCTGATTCAGGCTCTGGTTCAGGTAATTGACGTTAGCCCAGAGGGCCTGGCGTCGCTGGGGCTCCTGCTGCACAACTTGTACCGCCGCCAGGGCCGCTGCCGTATCCGCTGGAGACAACGCTGTGGTGTAGATCCAGCCTGGGGCCCGGTTGCGAAGGAAATCGATCAGGGGTTGAGACCCGGCCACATAGCCTCCCAGGCTACCCAGGGCCTTACTCAGAGTGCCTACCGGAACTAGCGGACGCCCGCTGCAACCCAGGTGCTCTACCACCCCTGAACCCCGTTCCCCAAACACCCCCGTACCATGGGCCTCATCTACTAGCACCATGGCCTCGTAGGTGTCTGCCAGGTTGAGGATGGCGGTCAATGGGCAGAGGTCGCCATCCATACTGAAGACACTGTCGGTGGTAATCAGGCAGCGGCGGTGGCGATCGCGGTGGGTTTCTAACAGGTCTCGTAAATGGGCCACATCTCTGTGGCGGTAGTCCAGCACCTTCGCCCCACTCACCTGGGCCCCCGATCGCAGGCTGGAGTGGTTGTACTGATCGCCCAGAATCAGGTCAGGTGTCCCCACCAGGGCAGCAATGGTACCCAGATTGGCCAAATAGCCCGAGCTAAACACCAGGGCATCTTCGCTGCCCTTGAGGGCGGCGATCGCCCGCTCAAGCTGCTGATGCAGCTCCCGATGACCGCTGAGCAAGCGCGACCCAGTACTACCCGTGCCGTAGGTACGAATGGCCGCGATCGCGGCTTCCGCTAGTCGTGGGTCACTGGCCAGTCCCAGATAGTCATTACTGGCAAAATTCACCAACCGCTGCCCCTGGCGCTGAATCGTCGCCCCAGCCATGCCCTCTAATGCCGCTACCGAGCGATAGCGATGGGCACGATGGAGAGCGATTAGGGAGTTTTCAATCCACTCGTAGGGGCTTGAGCTCATAGGAATAAGCGCGGCACAGAAGGCTTGGTCTCCCCTAGGCCAAATAGACGAGTCCTGGGCTCAAACTCGACCAGAGGAAGCAAGGGCGCAGCCCCTATAGCCCCACCCTGGGGTTATTGCCCAGAGAGGGCCCGCTGGGTTTCCTCGCGATCAAGCTTGAGCACAATCACCCCCAACGGCGGCAGGGTGAGATCGAGGGAGAAAGGCCGGTTGTGGAAGGCCCAGTCGTCGGACCATTTGCCCCCCAGGTTACCCATGTTGCTGCCGCCAAAGTCGCGGGCATCACTGTTGAACCTTTCCTTGTAGTAGCCTTTTTCTGGCACACCGATGCGGTAGTGACTATGGGGTTGGGGGGTAAAGTTACACACCACCACCAAAAACTCATCGCTATCCTTGGCGCGGCGCAGGAAGGACACCACGCTGTGGCGGTTGTCGCTGCAATCAATCCATTCGAACCCAGCCTGGTCAAAGTCCTGGGTAAACAGGGCGGGTTCACTGCGATAAAACTCGTTGAGTTTACCCATGAACAGTTTCAGGCTCTGGTGGGGTTCATACTGCAACAGGTGCCACTCCAGGTCGCCCCAGACATTCCACTCGCTCCACTGGCCAAACTCCATGCTCATGAATAGAGTTTTCTTGCCTGGGTGCATAAACATATAGGTGTAGAGACAGCGCAGGTTGGCGAACTTTTGCCACTCATCCCCCGGCATTTTGCCCAGCATGTTGCTCTTACCATGCACCACCTCATCGTGGGACAGGGCCAGCATGAAGTTTTCCGTAAAGGCGTACCAAATACTGAAGGTAACGTTGTTCTGGTGGAACTGCCGGAACCAGGGATCCATGTGGAAATAGTCCAGCATGTCGTGCATCCAGCCCATGTTCCACTTCAGGTTAAACCCAAGCCCACCCACGTAGGTGGGCCAGGAAACCATGGGCCAGGCGGTGGATTCTTCAGCGATGGAAAGAATGCCAGGAAAGTAGCTAAACAGTACGTGATTAACTTGGCGGAGAAAGTTAGCCGCTTCAATGTGTTCGTGGCCACCGTACTCGTTGGCCACCCACTCGCCGTCTTTGCGGAAATAGTTGAGATACAGCATGGAGGCCACCGCATCGACCCGAATGCCATCGATGTGATACTTCTCAAACCAGAAGATAGCGTTGGCGACCAGGAAATTACGAACCTCGTTGCGACCGTAGTTAAAGACCAGGGTGCCCCACTGTTTGTGCTCTCCCTTGCGGGGGTCGGCGTGCTCGTAGAGGTGGGTGCCGTCGAACAGCGCGAGGCCGTGCGCATCGGTCGGGAAATGTGCCGGCACCCAGTCCACAATGACGCCAATCCCGTTTTGATGGCACTGATCAACGAAGTACATAAAATCCTCGGGGGTGCCATAGCGCGAGGTGACGGCGTAGTAGCCGGTGACTTGGTAACCCCAAGACCCATCGAAGGGATGCTCAGCCACGGGCAATAGTTCGATGTGGGTAAAGCCTAACTCCTTAACGTAGGGAATCAGGCGCTCCGCCAACTCGCGGTAGGTGAGGAAGCGGGCCCCGGGCTTGAGCTCAGCCACCGTGACCACAGGCTCCTCGGTGCCATCGGGGCGAATCGCCGGTTTGGCCGAAGACTCGTGCAGCCAGGAGCCCAAGTGTACTTCATAAATGGAAATGGGCCGGGTCAGGGGATCCGTGGCTCGGCGCTGCTCCATCCAGTCGTCGTCTTGCCAGGCGTAGCGATCCAGGTCTGTGACAATGGAGGCGGTTTTGGGGCGGGTTTCCTGTTGAAAGCCGTAGGGGTCCGACTTTTCGTAGATGTGGCCGTCGTAGTTTTTGATTTCGTACTTGTAGTGGGTCCCCACTTCTAACCCTGGGATGAATAGATCCCAAATTCCGTTGTAGAGGCGACGCATTTGGTGTTTGCGGCCATCCCAAAAGTTAAAATCTCCCAGCACCGAAACATTGCGGGCATTGGGAGCCCAAACCGCAAAATAGACGCCTGCGACCCCTTCAAGCTCGGTGTAGTGGGCACCCAGTTTCTCATAGATGCGGTGATGGTTACCTTCTCCAAATAGGTGAATGTCAAAGTCGGTAATGGCACGGGTTTTGAAGGCATAGGGGTCGTAGGTGACATGGGTATGGCCATTACTGAGGTATTTGATCTGGTAGTTAGCCAGGTCTTTAATCTCGAGCACACACTCAAAGAAGTGGGGATTGTGGTTAGCCTCCATCGGCACTTCTTTATGTTGCTCCGGTAAAATCACCCAAGCCTGCTCCGCCTGAGGCAAATAGGCTCGCACAGCCCAGACGGTTTGCCCATCTTGCTGCACCATGTGGGGCCCCAGTACCTCAAAGGGATCGTGGTGTTGGTTCCAGACAATCCGGTCAATTTGCTCAGGATCAACAGTTAAAGCCATATTTAAAGAGTCCACAGTTGGTTGTGAGGCAGCCTGAGGTGTCCGATGCCCTAACCGTTTAGCAGTGCTAATCGGGCTTATCCCATGGGCTGTTAGGAGTGTACCCCGCAAGCTGGTGCGCTTGGACGTCACAAAATCAGGTTACAGGGTGTTTGGCTCGATCCTCGTCTTGCCGTCGATTTACTATCTGCGAAATAGATTAACAAAACTTAGCGATTCCCACAGGGAAATTTTCCATCCTGGCCGGTTGGGAAGACCCTGGTCGGTTTGGAGCCTTTAGGGAATCAGGGGCAGGATTGGCCTCAAAGCCCGTCGTAGCTGTAAGAGGAAAATCAACCGAGCCAGATCTGGATTCACCGGTTCTGCTCGGTTTAGCTGGGCTAACTCCTCCTGGAGTAGGGCATAGTCTGCTGGTGAGAGGGGCTCACCGGTCAAGGGAGAGCGAGCTTCGATAATGATTTCGGTCCGCAAAATTTCCTCAGGCACCTCCTCGGCGGGAGGCAGGGCCGAGGCCTTTGGCAAAGGTAGGCTCCAGAACACCAAGCCGAACAGACTCAGGAGGGTGAGTAAAGCAGGGTAAGACAAGCCGTATGCCTCCAAAAACCTCCGCTGAATCTACTATAGGGTGACCACCGGCTCTAGAACTGCCCGCAGGGGGCTATGCCTGGGCGGGGCGTGTGCTAGGCTGCATGGAACACTTTACTTGGGAGGCGCAATGGCTTTTTTGCGGCGCGTAGCGGTTTCGATGGCTACCTTGGCGACCTTAATGGGTTTGGCCCCTGGCCCGATCACGCTACCCCTGGCCTGGGCTCAGCCCTCCCTCCAGAGTGAAGGGACGATTAAGCCTGCCGAGGCGGTTTATACCTTTGAGGGTAAGGCCGGTGAAGTGGTCACCATCACCCTCGAAAGCGAGGATTTTGACCCGGTTTTGTCTTTGCTGAACGCCGATGCCCAGGAAATCGCGTTTAATGATGACTTTGGCGGTAGCCTCAACTCCACTATCATCTTTGAAATTCCGGCCAATGGCACCTACACGGTGGTGGCCCGATCCTTTTCGGGGGGAGGCGGGGACTATCGTTTAGTGGTACGCCCAGCTACGGAGTTTGAAGTCGCCCTGGCGGCCGCCGAGACCCTGGTGTTGTCGGAGGATTACCCCGCCGCGATCGCAGCCTACACTCAAGCAGTTGAACTAGATCCCAACCAACCAACCGCCTATTTAGGTAGAGCTCAGGCCACCCTGGGTCAAATCTATGCCGAACAGGGTGAAGCCTTACAGGGCCCGGAGGATATTCCACTGCCAGCGCGACAATCGGTGATTGAGGATTTTGAAAAGGCGGCTAACCTATTGGCTGCCGATGGTTCCCAGGACTGGGCTGATTCCCTGCGGGAGCAAGCTGAATTTCTACGCAGCGCAGGGACCCAATAGTTCGACCGGTTTGAGCTAACCCGATCGCTAAAGCAGGGGAAGAACTGAAACGCTCCTCCCCTGCTGAACTTGAGTGATGGCTTTGGATTAACCCGCGACCCTATTCCCCAACCTTGCGATAGGGTACGGCAGTGGCGATGTTGATTTCTCCCACTGAAACGCGAGCGGGAGCACTGCTGGAGGGGCTGAGACTGCGGGCCATATCCAGGAACATCATGGGATTGCCCGCTGTAATCTTTTTGTCTTGGGGCACAAACCGCTTGACCTGCGATTGCCAAACAATTTGAGGAAAGCCCAGCAGATTCCGATGGTAGGCATCGTAACGGGGATTTTTGATGTGAATGGGCCGTTCACCCTCGGCCCGACCCGGGAGCACCCGTCGCCGTTGGTAGGGCACGGTGTTGTAGCCAAAGTTGGTCAGGTACTCTTCGCTGTCCAGCAGGGCATCAATAAAGCCTTGAATGCCCTTGGTCGCAATCACGATAGACCAGGCGATTTTTTCCCGTTCGTTGTAAACCTCCCGGCCCAGAATTTTCTGCACACAGTGCTCTACAAACTTGTAGTTGCTATTTTTCTCGTAGAAACTGTTGTAGAAGGTAGAGGAAAGGGCCAACCCTCGAATGAAGTCTCGCACGGTGATCTGGCCGTTGCGTAGCTGAGACTCTAGGAAGGGCTCCCGATCCCACTTAAAGGCATGGAAGAACATCTGCCGGTAGGCGGCCTCGATGAGCTTATCCATGTCGCTCTTGTCAAACAAATCATCGGTTGAGAAAACCCTAGGTTGCTCATCGCCACCGATTTCGTAGGCGGCAACCCGTTGATTTTGGCTAGACGGGGAATAATTCAGTAACGGAAGAGGCACGTTTGAATCTCCAGAATCTTAGGAAAATTTACAAACTTTACGCATGATCATACGGGAACGCCTGCCTCCCGCCGGAGCAACCGGAGCAAATCAACACAGTCCTTAACATTCTTCCAAGGGGCCGGCCTCTCAGGGCTGAGCCCCTTCACATGATTTTCCACAGCTAGGGCTACAGAGGGTTGATCGGGCTAACTGAGGCCAGCCCCACGACCCTGGAACTCATGGCGCCGCAGTGCCATGAGTCAGGATTTCAGGATTAAGGAGGCGGCTAGAGGCTGTTCCCCTTCCTAGGGAACGCTTCGCGCACGGGAAGAGCCAACTCTACCTCTGCCAAACTCTCTTCCCCTAGAACGCCGGTACCGAAACTGGGTTTCTCGCCCTAGGGAGTGTTCAGAAAACTGTGGGTTACAGGGCTGAAACCCTTGGCGTTTCCTTCCCGAAATTGGGATTTACACAAAATTCTGATCGCTCTCCGCCCTACAGCACCGATGCTCTAGGAAACCGGAGAGCCGGCTTCAAACCCCCTCTCCCTGGGGAAGGAGGGGCAGAGGTGAGGGCCTAGCTGGGATGGTTTCTTGCTGGGATGCTCTAATCAGCCGCTTCCCTAAAGACTACCTGGGCGTTGCGTAGACGCTGGTAGGTGCGGTGGCGACAGTAGAGTTCTCGGTTCGAAAAGAAGAAGAGAGAAACCGCTTCCCAGAGAAATACCCAGCCGCCGATAAACAGCCCTTCCGTCAAGACGGAGGTCACGGTATAGGCTTCAGCGGGGCCAGACAGCACCCTCGCCACCCAGAGGGTGCCAAACCCAGTGATGACGTACCGTAGCGTGCGTGTATGGATGGCTTTAACCTCTCGTTTGAGCAGATAGAGTTTGAAATCTATGCTGTTTCTTAGCCCGGCTCTCACTTCGTCTTCCATAGCCCGATCGCGGCGACCAGAAGGTAGGGTGAAACACACTTCCAGGGGATACTGGGCTGGAATTTCCTCGGCACTGCCCTCTAAGTAGAGTTGCAGGTCCGGATCGAGTTCGCGACGTTTGAAGGGAGCCGGATCCCACTCACTGAAAATATCGGTGTAATGGTCGAGGGCCACCTCAACCATGTAGGCGTTGTTGGCTTGGTCGAGGGCATAAACCTGGTTGAAGAGTTGGTCGTCGCTTGCCATGGCACAGCTAGCTGAGGGGTGGGCGAGGGTCTAGCGGAGCCGATGCTGAGCGAGAGTGAGCTCAGCTCGAACGGGTCGCCAATCTACCATAGGTCGGCTGGGACCGCTAGGATAAAGGGGTACTGCGTGTGAGGATACCGATGCCTAAAGCGACTTGGAATGGCGTAGTTTTAGCAGAGAGCGATCGCTGCGAAGTAGTGGAGGGCAACCAGTATTTTCCGCCTGACTCTCTGAACCGAGAATATTTCCAACCCATTGCCAAAACCACCGTTTGCGGTTGGAAGGGCACGGCAAACTACTACGACATTGTGGTGAATGGCCAAGTGAATGCCGGAGCCGCCTGGTACTACCCGGATCCCAAACCGGCGGCCAACACCATTAAGGGCTACGTGGCTTTTTACTCTAGCAAGGTCAAGGTTGAACCGTGAAGAGGCGGGCTAATCCTCCGGGGTGAAGGCCATTTGCCAGAAGGCCGCCTCGAGCTCCGCCACCCGTAGAAAAGCCCTTTCCGCTTGGGTCTGGGTGGATTCGTTAGCCGTGGCCAAGGCCCCATCGGCCTGGGCTGCGAGGAGGTTGACGTAGTCCGTAAAGCCGGGATTGCCCCAGCGATCGGCAAATTCAGTGTAGGGGGCTGGCATGGGGCCCGGTAATTGCCAGCCCTGGTTGTAGGCGTACTCAATCGCCCAAAGTGCGGTGGCCTGCACAGGATAGGGGGCTGGAGCCAAACTCGCTAGGAACTCACAGTAGCGCTCACAGCTCCCCTGCCGGGGAGTATTCAGATCGAGCTGGCGCTCGGTGGCTTTGGCTTGAAACCATAGCAGTTCATCCTTCAGGGCCACCAGCCCGGCGAGTAGGGCATCCAGGTGGGGATCAGGAGCCGCGGCCAGAACTCGCCCCACCATACGGGTGAAGTCTTTCACGAACAGGTAATCCTGCACCAGCCAGGTGTTGAACTGGGACGGTTGCAGGGTGCCTTGCTGGCAACCGGTTAGAAAGGGATGCACGGTGGCCCGCTGCCAGGCCTCGGTATGGGTTTGTAGCAGACTTTTACAGGTCAGGGGCATAGGAATTCAGGGGGTTAGCGCATGGTGACAAACTCCTCGGCGGAGCTGGGGTGGATGGCGATGGTGGCATCAAAGTCAGCCTTGGTCGCGCCCATTTTGACGGCGATCGCTACCCCCTGAATAATCTCAGCGGCGTAGTCCCCTACCATGTGGGCTCCGAGTACCCGGTCGGTGGACTTTTGCACCACCAGTTTCATCAGGGTGCGGGCTTCCATATTGGGCAGGGTGTAGTACATGGGTCGGAAGCGAGACCGATAGATCTGGATGTCGTCTTCGCCAAACTGGGCCTTGGCTTGCTCTTCAGTCAGCCCAACGGTGCCCATCTCAGGGGTAGTAAAGACGGCGGTGGGGATAGTGTCGTGGCTCATCAGGCCGGGCTTATGACCAAACTCCCTATCGGCAAAGATGCGCCCCTCTTTAATGGCCACCGGAGTGAGGTTAACCCGGTCGGTGACATCGCCGACGGCAAAAATGTGGGGTACGGTGGTGCGATGATTCATATCCACCGCGATCGCGCCGTGGTGAACCTCAATGCTGGTATTTTCTAAGCCCAATCGCTGAATGTTAGGCCGACGACCGGTGGCCGCCAGGCTGACCGCATCGGCTAAGATATGCTCCTGTTTTTGGGGGGTAGCCACGGTCACATCGACACCGGTTTCGGTTTTGTGGATGGCAATCGGCTCTGTGTGGGTCATGATGGTGATGCCGTGCTGGGTCATGGCATTCTGGATCTCAGTGCGCAGTTCCCCATCAAAGCCCCGCAGAATTTTATCGGCCCGAATAATTTGAACCACTTCGGTGCCCAAGCCATTGAGGACACAGGCAAACTCGCAGCCAATATAGCCACCCCCCAGAATCACTACCCGCTTGGGCTGATGG
>DVEE01000053.1 GCA_015295885.1 Leptolyngbyaceae cyanobacterium M65_K2018_010 | reverse complement strand
GGATAGCGGTTTTTGGGTTCACCCCGCACCTCCAGTTCCAAGCCGTGGCCTCGCACCCGATCCGTGCCCATCTGCAGGGCAAAGGCTAGAAACAGGCGATTCGCTATCTGAACATTCTGACCGGATTCGGGGGGCACTTCGATCAGCTCTCCATTAAAGAGCTCGTAGAGGTGATCTGTGCCGTCGTCGTAGGCCAGATACTCCTCAAAGCTATGGAACCTGGGTTGAGTTTGCACCATGGAGCGAGTCCGAGGCCAGTGGGAAATGTTTTAGTGTAACGACCGAGCAGCCCTTCTAGACAGGGTAACTGTGGCAGACTTGGAAGTTAGACGGCAAGATGAGCATGGCAACCATTCCCAGGGGTAGACCAGTCTCCCTAGGGGTTCAGTACCTCTGAGGTATCTGCCTGAAGTTCCCCTTGAGCGCCTGTGGGAAAAGCGCCCCTATCGCCAGACCCCAGGCCACCGTGGAGCAGGGTATAGAAGCAGGGGATGATAAACAGAGTCAGCACCGTGGCCAGGGATAGCCCTGAAAACACCACAATGCCGAGGGGTTGAAGAAACTCGGCCCCTTCGCCAACGCCCAGGGCCAGGGGAAAGAGCCCTAGCACCGTAGTCATCGTCGTCATCAAAATCGGCCTGAGTCGGCGGGGGGCCGCCCGCAGAATGGCTTCCTGGCGAGAGCAGCCGGTAGCGTCATAGATCTGATTCGCTAACTCAACCATAATAATGGCGTTGTTGACCACAATCCCCACCAGTAATACAGCACCCACGACTACCGTGGCTCCGATCGCCGTTTGGGTAATAAATAGGCCAAAGATGCCTCCAGCCAGCGCCAGGGGCACGGTCAGCATAATCACCAGCGGGTCAATCAGGGAGTTGTACTGCACCGCCATTACCCCAAACACTAGAAAGGCCGCCAGAGACCCCAAAACTAAAAGGGCCCGCTGCAACTGACGGTTGGTTTCAGCGGTTGAACTGGGCAATCGGGTCACTCCCGCCGGTAAATCCAGCGCTGAGATAATCCTCTCCGCCTCCGCCAGAGCATCGCCCAGACTGGCTCCATCGGTCAGATCCCCAGCCAAGAGAAAAACCTGGCGGCGGTTAATCCGTTGAATCTGACCTGGGGCGGGTCCCATGGCGACCTGGGCCAGATCCCCCAGTTGCACCCGCCGTCCGTCCTCCGTAAAGAGGGGCAAATTCAGTAGTTCAGCCGGCTGTTGTACGGAGCCCGGAGGCAACTGCACTTTCACATCCACCAGCCGATTGCCCCGCTGCAGTTGGGTGGGCACCGAACCGTTCAAAGCGGTTTGAAGGGTGGCTCCCAGATCGGCGGTGGATAACCCCAGGCGAGTGGCTCGATCCCAATCCGGTTGGATCCGTACTTCCTCCTGGGGGTCTTCGCCATCGGGGCGGTAGCGAGCCAGGGTAGCCTGCTCACTGAGGGCCGCTAATACCTGCCGCCCGGCCTGGATCAGGGCCTCGCTGTCTTCGCCCTGCAACCCTATGTCTAGGTCTGACCGCACCGGAGAGTTACTCAAAATTAACCCCCGCACCGATTCGGGAATCACGTTGATGCGGATGCCTACCAGGGGTAGCCGATTCAGCTCCCCATTCACCCGATCCACAAAGGCGGAGGTAGGACTGCCGGGTTTTAGGGTGATGGTGCTGCTACCCCGCAGGGCATTTTCGTTAGTGTTGGTACCAAACAAAAATCCTCCAGCGGTGGAGAACACATAGTCAGTTTCTGGCTGGGCCAGGAGCACTTCGTCGATGGCTGCCATCACCCGCTGGTTGGCCTCAATGGTCGTGCCGGGGGGAAACCGCACATTCACCCGGGCCTGGCCGGTACTAATGCGGGGTAAAATTTCCTGGGGAATTTGGCCGACCATCCACCAACTGCCGCCGCCAAACATGAGCAGGGCCAGGGCAATCACCAGAATCCGATGCTGCAACACCCGACCCAGCCAGCGGCCATAGCCCAGGGTCAGGCCCTCCAGGCGAGCGTTAAACCAACGAAAGGGACCCCAGCTTTGCAGCGATCGGGTAGGGCGGCCCATGATCAGCCGCGAGGCTAGGGTCGGCACCACGGTCAAGGCCACGATAAGGGAGGCGGCCACAGAGAAGCTGACAGTCAAAATCAGTTCATTGAAAATCAATGAAATAAAGCCGCCAATTAGCAAAAAGGGCAACACTGCCACCAAATTGGTGGTCGTCGAGGCGAGCAAGGCTGATTCTAGCTCCTGACTACTGGCCTCGGCCTGAAACAGGGCTTCCCGTGGACTGTAGGGCTGGTTAGGGCGGGAGGCGGCCAATTCTTCGGCCCGCCGGGCCATGTTCTCCAGCATGACAATGGAGTTATCCACCACAATGCCAACTCCCAGGGCCAAGCCCCCCAGGCTAAACACATTTAATGAGAGACCAAATAACCCCATCAGCACCAGGGCGGTCAGGCTGGCCAGGGGGATAGCCATGACAATAATCACGGTTTGCCGTAGGGAGCCCAAAAACAGCAGTACTGCGATCGCCGCTAGCGTAGCCCCGGTGAGCCCGGCCACGGCCACATTCCGAATCGAATTGCGGATAAACCGGGATTCATCCAGGGTGGCGGTTCTCTCCATGCCCTCGGGCATCAGGCCCAATCGTTCCATGGCGGCCAATTTGGCCTTTACACCATCCACCACTTGAATGGTGTTGGCATCCGGTTGTTTCTGCACGCTCACCTTAACCGCCGGTTGCCCATTCAGGGTTACGAAGATGCGCTGTTCCTCCGTGCCATCTACCACCGTCGCCACATCCCGCAGCAAGACCTGCTGGGGTGGGCTAGTGCCCGGTACCGGAATGGCCAAATTGCCGACTTCGTCGGCGGACTGAAACCGCCCCACCAGACGGGTTAGGGTTTCTTCGCGTCCGCCTCGCAGTCGCCCCCCGGAAATATCCTGGTTGCGATCGCCCAGGGCTGAAAGCACATCGCTGATACCCAACCCCACTGCCTGCAACCGCCGCAGGTCTAAATTCACCTGCACCTGCTCCTCCACCCCGCCAGACACATCGGTATTGGCCACCCCAGGCACCTGTTGCAACTCCCGCTCCAGTTCCTCCTCAGCAAAAATCCGCAGGGCTTGGGGGCTGAGGCTGCTGGAGGTCAGCGCCATCTCATAAACCGGCAGTTGGGAAGGGTCAAACTTAAACAGTCGCGGGGTTTCAATCGTATCGGGCAATGTACTCCGGGCCCGGTTTAGGGTCGCGGTGGCATCGTTCAGGGCCTGGTCGATATCACCGCCCGGTTCAAAAAACAGGTCCAAACTAATTTGGCCCTCTCGGGTTTGGGAGTAAACCTGCACCACCCCTTCGGTGGTCGACAGGGCTTCCTCTAGGGGACGGGTGATTTCATCCACCGCCACCGCCGGCGACAGCCCTGGGGCATCGGCCCGCAATCCAATGCGGGGATAGGTGATCGACGGGAGCAGATCCACCGGTAACTGGGAGGCGACAAAAAAGCCCAGCACAAATACGGTCAAGCCCAGCATGAGGGTGCCAATGTGCCGCCGAATCGCTAGGCCGCTGAGGCTAAAGCGGTTGGGAGGAAAAGCATCAGGAGCCATAGGGGGAAAGAGGGACGGTGATGGGGAGGAGCGTAAAAAAAGTACAGCGGTGGAGAGAGAGGGGTTCTGAATCCTCTCTACCCACCCCTCAGGATTCAGACAGCAAGCTGGGCTCCACGGTCTGACCGGCTTCTAGGGGCCGATTACTGCGTAGGACATAGCGTTCACCCGGAGCTAAACCTGAGAGGATGGTCACCTGGCCGTTGGTGCGATCGCCGACCTGCACCGTTCGAGCTTCGACTTGCCAGTTGCCCTCGGTCTGGGTCACCACAAAGATTTGGTTATTGCCGCTAGCTCCGGTTTCTAAAGCGCTTTGGGGAACCCATACAGCGGCCCTTGGACTGCTCGGACCACTGACCCGGGCTAACAAACCACTGCCAATCCGTCCCCCAGGGTTGGCTACGCTGATTTCTACCGGTAAAAGACGAGAGGTACTGTCGGCCACGGGTGAGATGCGCGTCACCTGCCCGGTAAAGGTTTCTCCCGGCAAGGCATCCAACTGAATTGACAGGGTTTGACCCAGGCGAAAGTCACTTAGGTTGCTGTCGGCCACCTCAATCACCACGCGAATTTCCGCCAGGTCGCCCAGGGTTAAGATGGCCTCCCCCGGCAAAACCAAATCACCCGGTTCTGCGGTACGTTCCAGCACTACCCCAGTGAGAGGCGCCGGCAGGTTCGCAAAGGCCAGCCGTTGTTGGTTCTCGACCACGATCGCCCGCTGAGCTTCCACCCGCTGCTGGGCCGCTGCCACCGCGCCCCCGGACGAGACGCCGGCGAAGATGCCCTCCTTCTCCGTGAGCTCGCGGAGCGCAC
>DVEE01000083.1 GCA_015295885.1 Leptolyngbyaceae cyanobacterium M65_K2018_010 | reverse complement strand
CCACCACCGCTGCAGGTTAACGGTGCCCATCACCCATTGGCTAACCGACCAATTTACGACCCCACCTCGATAGGCAGCACACCAGGCTTGGACCTGGGCCTCGGGGTACTGGTGCTGGTGAAAGCACAGGAGGTTGCCGTAGATGCTCTGGCGGTAGAAAGGGTTATCCACGGCTAGGTCAAGATTTTGTAGGGAAAAAACCTTAGCTTGGGTGCCCGGGGCATAGTCGATCAGGATACTAAAATCATAGCCACACCGTTGCAGGCTTTTCAGGCTGTCCAGGGTGCCCCTGAGAAAGTGGGGGGCCCATCCCCCCTGCCCCTGCTCATAGCTGCCGCCGCCGCCGTACTCAAACATGACCAGCGCTGGCCGCCAGGGACTCAGGCAGATGGGTGAATTGTCCCAGAACCACCGATTCCCAACCTTCGATGTCGAGTTTGAAGCAGGTCACCTGGGAAGGGGCGATCTGTTCTAGTAAACTCTTCAAATCCAGGGTAGGTACCCTTCGGGTCCGTTGGGAAGCGCCAAACCAATCCTCGGCGAGGGAGTTAAAGTTGGCATTGCCCAGATTGGCAAACTGTCCCAGGTGCAAGGTCTGGCGGCCCACCCGGTCCGATAAACAGAGCTCCAGCAGCTGAATGGGGTGGCGCTGGCATAGGCTCCTCAGTTGGCGGTTTGGCATCGGTTCCACGGCAACGGTGGGGAAACCCAACTGGGCAAAGAGCTGGCAGTAAAAGGCAAAGGTCCCTACCCCGACGTCAAAGCAATAGCCCTGTCGGTGCGGATCTAGGTCCGGCAGAATGTGCCGCAACAGGGCTTGGCAACAGGCTTCTACGCGCATAGGAGTTGGCTTAGCTTAAAAAGTCATGGGGGCGATTGGTTCTATGGTGGGGTCGTAGCCGCCCACCTGGCTGGTGCGCAGCACCCAGGCCGAGGCCTCGTACTTCAAGAATTGTTTTACCACCACATCGCTGGCCTTACGGGGCAAGATGGTGCGCCAGCTGCCCAGACCCATAATCAGGTTACGGAGCGGTTCATCTTCCAGGGTGCTGCCCAGATTAAACTCATTTTTTTCCCAATCGGGCCGAAGGTTACCCATGGGCTGCAGGGTGCTTTTCAGATCCTGACCCAAGCGCAGCATCCGTCGAAAGTCCGCCGCCTGATCGGGGTGGCGATCGGCCCAGGCCAGCAGGGCCGCATCCTGATTGCTCACTCCCCTGGTCAGGGTTTGCAGGCTGGCAAACAGAGCCTGGTTAGAATCCTGGGAACAGTTGTTAGAGGGCCCCACAAAGGTGCCGCCCGTGCCATCGCCAATCCGATAACGGGCCGTCATCGCCTGCAAAAACCCTTCCATACCCTGCAGGGGAGAAAAACGCCGGGTATCAAAGTCGTAGGTTTGGCTGAAGGCGTCCAGCTTGACTAAAATGTCACAGGTGGGGCGATTGCCCAACCAGCCCCGCTGGCGATCACCCTGGTAGCGGGACCAGTGGATTGTCCCGGCGATCAGGCCGTCAATGTTGTGGGCATAGACCTGGTGGTAGCGAATCTCAAAGCGCAACTCATCGGCCAGGGGATCGCGGATGACATCGGCCCGCCCGTAGGCAAAGTGACCAAAGAAAATGGGGCTGAAGGCGGCGGGTTCTTTCTTCTCGCCGCCAATGCCGCCGTAGGTGTGCAGCACCAGGGCGCGATCGCCCTCTTGCCACTCGGCCATGGCAGCGGTGATCGCCTCGGGGCGGCCGTTATCTCGCTGGGTACAGAGGACTGAGCTTACCTTGCCTTTCTGGGCTATCACATCGGCCCAGGCTTCCCTGCGAATATAGCGGTAGGCCGCCTTGGCTCCGCCAAAGACCACCCGATCCGGCTGCAGACGAAATAGCGCCCGGGGGCCTAGGGCCTGCACCACAAACCTACCGGCAGGATCGGGAGCGCCGTAAATGTACCAACCCGTTTCATTCAGGGGCGATTGTTCCAATCCCTGGGTGACCGAAGGAAAGCTGCCGTAGGCAGACATCCGGTTGACAGGGGGCAGGCTGACCACCTCCTCGGGTCCATCAAAGGCTCGGCTGATGCGGTTAAAGTGGCGCACCCGGAACTGATCGGTGTGGGCCACCGGTTCTATAAACTGCACCAGACCGTAGTAACGGCCAGTCACTTCCATGGGCTGGCTCCGAATCCGCAGCGTGACCCCCTCGGCCCCGCGGTCGACCTGGGGATTTTCCACCGCCACAATCAGGTCATCGTCGGGTAGGGAGCCGGCTAAGGATTCGAGGGGATCCACCTGCAGCCAGTGGTTCAGCCGCACCGGGTGAATCACCCCTCCCACCTGGCTACTATATTCCGCCTCAGCGCTAAAGTGCACGTCGTGGGTGACCGCCTGCACAAACCGTTGGGTCCTAGGATCCGTCGACCAACAGAGTTTCACGACCTGACCAAGCAGCCCTGCGTGCTCCCCTGGGGCATGGTGGATTTCGTAATAAACCCCCTGGAACCGCTCTGCCTTCGGGGGCAAAATCAGTCGGCCCATCCAGGCGGCAACGGGGACGTAGAGGTCGGGGGTGGGGCGCTGATCCAGAGGATACCTCTGGTACTGTACCAGGGGGTTGGCGATGAAATCGTCATAGTTACTGTGCTTGCGGGATTGAGCCTCAGGGGCATCATCGAGAATGTCACCCCGCAGAATGGCATTGATGGTATCGATGGTTTGCTGTAACGAACTGCGACCATCAGCCAGCACCAAGTTTGGATCGAGAATCCCCCCGGGTACCTGGTGGCCCACCGGCCCCATGGGGATAATCGTAATTTTGCCGCGTCGCTTGGCCCGGTTCCAGTAGGACAGGGGAAAGACTGGCCACCGCCCAGGAAACATCTTTGGGCCAATCCCCTCTACCACATCCTTGTCGCCCACTAGGTGATACAGGTGCTCAAGCTGCAGGGCATTGACATTGGCACTGATCACCCCGCCCAGGGAAATCACATCAATGGGGGCGCCTAGGGCCCGCTTGAGGTAGGGGGCACTGGCACAGGACATCTGGCCACCGCCGCTGTAGCCAATGAAGGTGACCGGGGTACCACTACCCAACTGATAGCCGTTTTTGACTAGGCCGTTGTAGACCACCTGGGCCATCCCCTGGTTATAGAGGGGGCCGTAGCGCTTATCCGCGGAAACCCCCACAATCAACACATTGCGAATGTTGACCAAGAGCCCCAGGAGGCTAGCCGGATTAGCAAACCGCAGCTTATCCGCATAGCGCCAGAGAAAGGCCAGGGGCCGATCTTCGTCCAGGGGAGCATTCATCACCGAGTAGGGCATGATGCCGCGCACCAGGGCGACATCGTCGGGTAGGGTAGGGGCTAGGGTATCTAAAAACTCTTCAATGTCGGGCAGATATTCAAAGGTCGATTTGCCAATGCCATCTAGATAGACGACGTAGCGACTAAAGGTTTGGTCAGCCGGGGCTGGTGTGGCCAGTTCTCCCGCCTTTATGGTGGTGTTGACCTCATCCTCGTACCAACCAGCCCACCAGCCGAGGGTTTCGAGGGGGGCGAGTAAGCCCGCCACAATCAGCGCCACCACGCCAATCCAGATCAGGTTCAGCACCAGTTGCAGCAGGTTGGGCAAACTCGCGAACCAACCAAACCACCATTCCCGGATGGGGCGCAGCAGAATTAGCACGACGATGGTCAGCAGCACCATGGCGAGGAGGCTGACAACGGTTTTGAAGGCGTTGCCCCAGCCGCGTTGCTTACTCTTGGCGGTGTCGGCCAGGGCCACCGATGCCCCAGGGGCGGCGCCCGCCATGGCCAGGGGGGGGTAATCCCCCATGATCGCTGCCATCACATCCCCCTGTTGGAGAGTCTCAACCCGCTGATTCAGTTGATCCCGCCAGCGGGTCGATACTTCGTCCAGACTCTCCTGCATAGAGGCGGTCAAGTCGCGGCGACTGGTAACCAGTTCGACCCCAGCGGCCCGATTGGCGATCCGTTTGCCCAGACTGGCAATGGGGCGCCCAATGGTGTTTTGCAAGATTTGCAGAACCAGCCAACCCAAAAAGACGTAGCGAAAGGCGCCCATCAGGCCTAGGTTGGTAATTGCCCCAAAGCCCACCACCATGGCCAATAAATGCCACACCGACAGTAAGTTGAGAATAGGTAATCCTAGGTAGGGCAGAGCGCCTAAAAAGCTAAATAACAACGGGGCATAGGCTAACCCCAGCACCGTCACCAGCTGTTCAAAGGGCACCGACTGGGACCAGGGGGTTAGGGTCAGCAGCCAGGTACTCAGCACTAGGGCCAAAAACCCAAGGGTGAAAAGAACCGCATTGATGGCTAGGCTCAATACAAACCGCACGGGTTTAACCTGGTTTAGGAAGAGAATAATGGATTGACCAATGCCCTGGGAAAGCCCGGCCAAGAGCACCACCAGCAGGGCAACCTTGAGCGCCTCGGGCCATGTAGCAGCTATCCGAAAGGCCTCCCCATTGAGGGCAAAAACATAACCAATGGCTTCCCAAAAGCGATTGAGCATGGGCCTTTCCCTAAACCTGTGAGGCGATTCTACTCTACCCCGGTCCGGCGACCGGCATTCCTAAGATTGTATTCGGCTCCTTAAGCCTCTATGATTCAGCCCTACCCCTCTAGCGATTGTGGACATCCATGTTTTCTCAACCGACCCGCAAGCGCTTTGGCCAGCATTGGCTGACCAGCCCAACCGTGTTGCAGGCCATCGTGGCGGCGGCCGCCATTACGGCCGAGGATGGGGTATTGGAAATTGGCCCCGGCACAGGAGCGCTAACCCAGGCTCTGCTGCCCCTGGCCCGGGTGGTGATTGCCGTGGAAATCGATCGCGACCTGGGTCGCCAGTTGCGCCAGCAATTTGCCCCCTACGACAACTTCAAATTAGTCGAGGCGGATATTCTCAGCCTGGATCTGGCCACCCTGGGCTCCGATCAGGGCTTGCCCCTGGGCTTGCCCAACAAGGTGGTGGCCAACATCCCCTACTACATCACGGGGCCTATTTTAGAAAAGCTACTGGGCACCATGGCCCGGCCCAACCCCCAGCCCTATGCCTCCATTGTGCTGCTGGTGCAGCAGGAGGTGGCCGAACGCCTCTGCGCCCAGCCAGGATCTAGAGCCTTCGGAGCGCTTTCGGTGCGGGTACAGTATTTAGCCGATTGTGAACGGATCTGCCCAGTACCGGCCCAAGCCTTTCGGCCACCGCCCAAGGTGGATTCCGCGGTGGTTCGGTTAACCCCCCGCCCCTCCGCCATCCTGGCCCAGGACCCGGCCGCCCTAGACCAGTTGGTCAAACTGGGATTTGCCAGCAAGCGTAAAATGCTGCGCAATAACCTCAAAGGGGTGATCGATCGGGAGCAGTTAACCACCCTGATGGCCGAGCTTGACATAGCGGCAACTGCCCGAGCCGAAGACCTGAGCGTGGCACATTGGGTGGCTTTGAGTAACCGCCTCGGTCCTCGGGCTAGCCCCAACCCCTAGGCGAACTCTCCCTCAGCGCCTCGGGCCCCGAGGACGATAAAATCCTGAAGCACTCTTATCGGGTTCCCATGCGACTGTACTCGTTGTTGGCCGCGGCCAAAATCAACCTCTATCTCGAAGTTGTGGGCCACCGTGGCGATGGTTTCCATGAGCTAATTATGGTGATGCAGAGCATCAGCCTGGCTGACCGGGTGACGGTGCGGAGCATTGGCGTCGATGATATTCGGGTGCGCTGTGACCATCCCCTGGTGCCTAGGGACGAGACTAACCTGGCCTACCGGGCGGCGGCACTCTTGGCCCAGCGGTTTCCGGGGGTGATGGCTAAGCTGGGGGGGGTAGAAATTACCCTGGAAAAGCATATTCCCGTTGGGGCTGGCCTGGCCGGTGGCTCGGGCAATGCGGCGGCGGTGCTGGTGGGGTTGGATATGCTCTGGCAGTTGGGGCTGACCCAGGCCGAACTGCAGGACCTGGGGGCTCGGCTAGGATCCGATGTGCCCTTTTGCATTGGGGGCGGCACGGCGATCGCGACCGGGCGCGGAGAACAGCTCGATGCCCTGCCCGGGGTTGACCACCTCTACCTGGTGTTGGCCAAGTATGAGTCGGAGTTTGTTTCGACCCCCTGGGCCTACACCACCTATCGGGCCAATTTTGAGCCCACCTACCTGGCTGATGAGGCCGGGTTTGCGGCCCGCCGATCGCAGGTGAAATCCGGCGCCATGGTCGCCGCGATCGCTGGGCAGGATGGGGTTGCCATTGGCCAGCAGCTCTACAACGATTTGGAAAAAGTCGTCTTACCGGCCCATCCCAAAACGGCCCAGCTTAAAACGACCCTGGCTTCCCTGGGAGGGCTGGGCACGCTAATGTCTGGTTCTGGCCCCACGGTATTTACCCTGGTGGGTTCCCAGGCGGAAGCCGAAGCCCTGGCCCAACGGCTCAAGGCGGCCCTGCCTGATCCAGACCTGGGGGTGTGGACGGCCCGGTTTTCCTCTGCAGGGGTGCAGCTAGTCGGCTAGGGAGCATCCCTTTGGGATAATAAGAAAGCACCGACTCGCCGCTACCCCAGGAGGGTACCCATGACCGAGGATGCTTCCGCCCCTAAGGATTTGGCTCTGATACCGACCGCCAAGATTCTCAAATGTTTTAGTGGTGCCTGTGTGGCCGGCACCATTGCCCTGCTCGCCTACCGGCTGGTGGGCTCGATCGCTGCTACCTTTGCCGCCAAACCTATCCTGTCGGATAACCCTGCCGTGGTGAACATTGCCTCAGCGGTACGCACCCTGGTGGTGGGGATGGTGGCCCTAGGGGCTGGAGTCTTTGGTTTCGCAGCCTTGGGCCTGCTGCTGTTGGGAATACAGTTGGGCCTACAACGGCTGACCCAGAGGCCCGCCAGCTAAGCCGAGCCGAGCCGCCACCCCCCACTGGAGCCTCACCGCGGTGCAGCAGCGTCGCCAAATCTTCAAGCCCCTGCGGCCCTGGTGGAGTGGCCCAAAAAAGCCCCAGAGTTGGTCATAACCCTGGGGCTTGATGTTCTACAGAAGGTGCCTGAGGAGGCTAGCCTAGAAGACGTACCCTAGACCAATGGAACCATTGACTTGGCTGTTGCCAAAGATGGACCATTGCACCGTACCGTTGGCCACCAACCGGTCGTTGATGCGGTAGTCAATACCACCGCTGACCAGGGGACCTACGGCTCCAGCCCCTTCGGTGGAGACGGATACCCCAGCTCCGACGAAGGGCAGTAGGCGGCCATTGTCGGTGACAGCGTTAAAGTCGTAGGTGACGGGCAGCAAAAACAGAGTTTCGCCGGTGTTGAAGTTAAAGTCGGTGATCAGCCCAGGCCGTACAGAAACGTTGTCACCCACGGTGATTTTGCTGTTAATGGCTAGACCGACATCACTGGGGCCCAGGTTGCCCAGGCCCACACCGGCACCAACATAGTTGTAATCCGTGGTCTTTTCTTGGGCGCTAGCGGCCATCGGCAGGGCAGCCATGGAAGCAGCGGTGAGACCCAAAGCGATCGCGGCGATAAGACGAGTTTTCATGGTCATTCTCCAAATGCAAACTGTGTGTGTCGAGAACCACCCCAAAACGGTTTGAGTCAAGGTCATTAGGTCGGGATGGGGGCAGCCGTGGTTCAGATTTCCTTCCCTCACGCTGTATCTACGTTGTACCGCTGGGGTCTGGGTACCCATGCCCCCTACCAGGACACTTTCTGCAGTGGGTGATCCCGGGGTACCCCTAGGCAGACCCGACCCAAACCGCTGAACCCCTGCTGGGACATGAGTTAGGCCGGCTCATGCCCGGTCTGACCTGGTTCTGGCGGACCGTTCCCCAGGCTACCCCAGGCGTCAAAAGCAGTCAGTTGAGTCAACTGTCACACTTAACTGGCACATCCTTTGCCCCCCAGGCCCTCCCTGAATCCCCGGTATTGGCCTGGGTCGCAATCAACCGCTGGGGTCTGCGACCCTCGGCTGGGTGGGCCAGGGGCCAGGTAACCCAGCTATTCCTGGGAGTTTAGGGCCTGATTGATCTGGGTAAAGATTTCCTCAAACAGGGCCATGGGGGCTCCGCCGGGAATCAAGAGATCGTTCATGATGAACGAGGGCGTACCCTGCAGTTGCAGTTTCTGGGCTAATGCCAGGTCTTTTTGAATGGCTGCTTCTGCCTCAGGGCTGGTGCGATCGCGGTTGAACTGTTCCAGATTTAACCCCATCGCCTCGGCCAGTTCGAGGTAGAGGGCTTCGCCCAGCCGGTTTTGGTTGACAAACAGACCATCGTGGTAGAGCCAAAACTGCCCCTGCTGCCCGGCCGCCCAGGCGGCCTTAGCCGAGGCCAGGGCTTCTGGATGAATCTGGGTAAGGGGAAAGTGTTTGTAGACAAACAGCAAATCCTGCTGATGCTGATCGACAAAGGGCTTCATTTGGGCCGCGGTGACGGCACAGTAGGGACACTGAAAATCTGAAAACTTAAACAGGACTACCCGCGCCCTAGGGTTGCCCTTGGTGGGAGAGGCGCCAATTAGCGTAGCCCGATCGGTGGCCGCAATCACCTCCGTAACAATGGCCTGGTGAGCCTCACGACTGGCTGGGGGGCGGGAGGCACTGCGCAGAGGCAGCAGAAACCACAGGGGGGCGAGTAAACCGAGCCCTACGGCGGCTGTAAAAAGCCAGACCAGGGGATGTCTAGAACGTACCCATTGCCATAGGTTTGCCACGGTAGATGCCCCCCTAAGATTGACTTACTCAAACCCGCGATCGCGCCAGGGCACCGGGTCTACACTGATCCCATTAACGTAGAGGCCCCAGTGCAGGTGGGGGCCGGTAGAAGCCCCAGTGGAACCCACGGCCCCAATCCTCTGCCCAGCCTGGACAAAGTCACCTTCACTCACCTCAATGCGGCTGAGGTGAATGAGAATACTCACCACCCCCTGGCCGTGGTCAATGCCAATGGTGTTGCCGTGTAACTCAAACCCCTGATCCACAAGGCCGACCAGGGCAATACGACCGGCGGCCGGGGCCATAACCGGCGCTCCGGTGGGGGCCGCATAGTCAACCCCGCGATGGAAATAGTCCTGGGCAAACACGCCGTTATAGTAGCGCCGAGCGCCGTAAACCGTACTCACCTGCCCCGGGCTAGGTCGAACCATGGGCCCCTGCCAATGGCGCTCTGGGGTAACCAGCTGCTTAAACGCGGCGACCCGGTCAAACTCATACTGGGTACCCAGGCTACTCTGGCCGGGCGATAGGGTAATGCGCTGGGTCGGGAAGTTACGGTTTCGCAGGCCCACCGCCAAGTTGCGAGTGTCTTCGCTACCCGTGACTTGAATGACCATGCGCCCTGGCGGGTCCAGAGGGCTGGTGGGAATCAGGGCCCTAAAGCGGTTGCTGGATAGGGCAAAGGTAGGGTATTGGGTGCGGCCATTCACCGTCACCACCGGCGGGGTGGTCGAGCCCGGTTGATTCGCCTGCACAATTACCGCAATGGTGTCCCCCAACTGAGGATCCGCCGGCACAATCCCCACATCGTAGGCCGCCGCCCGCCTCGCCCAAACCAGACTGATCGTACTGGCGAAAAGCCCCACCAATACCGTTCGTCTGGATAGCCCACCAGAACCCAAATACTTTGCCATGCCCAACTATCCCCCTTGCCCTGAGCGTATGCCTAGACTACTTAGACCCGCACCTGGCCACCTGGCTGGGGCGACTTGGCCGGGTTTCAACCCTCTCTCCATCAGGGTTGATTCGCCTTAGCATCCTTGACGGCAGCGTAGAACAACACCCCTACCAGGGGCAGGCAAAGCCCTAACACCAGGGTGGTTGGCCCCGTGCCCCAGTCCGGACTACCGGAAGATAACTCAAAAATAGACCCTACGGCGGCGATCGCCGCAATGCAGGATCCTGCTAAATACAAGCCGCTCTTCGGGGTCATCGCCCATTGCTCCTAACGCCAAGCCGGGGTGAAACCAAGCCCCACCGCCGTTAACCAAGGCAGCTTACCACAGTCCTTAGGCTTTCACGGGCTGCACGTCTTTTAGGTAGAAGCCATTTTTTTTCAGTTCTTGGTTCAGGGCCAGGCCATTTTCAACCCGATCTACAAATAACACCCCATTCAGGTGATCCATTTCGTGGAGAATGCAACGGGCGAGCAAATCACTAGCCTGTAAACGTTGAGGCCTGCCATTCTCGTCTTTAAAAGACACCTCAATGGCCGCGGGTCGCACCACATCCAAGAAAACCCCAGGAATACTTAAGCATCCCTCCTGCCCAACCGCTAACTCCTTGGACAGGCGAGTAACTTGAGGATTGACCAGAATCAAAGGGGGGGCCGCAGCATTGTCTGGGTCAATATCCACCACTAGCAACTGCTTGTTCACCGCCACCTGGGGGGCCGCCAGGCCAATGCCATCAGAGCTGTACATGGTTTGCAGCATATCGCGCACCAGTTGGCGGAGTTCATCATCCACCTTAGCCACCCGCTTAGCGGGTTGTCGCAGCACCCGATCGCCTAAAGTGTGAATTTCTAAGGGCGGTTGCTTGACCTTGGTTTTTTCGACTTGAATGGTGGCGGACATAACGATGATGGCTTGGCGGTTAGTTTTGAAAGACAAATTCTTTTGCAGGACAAATCCTACTGTTATCTATCTTAACAACACAAACTGACTTCAAGATAGAGGCCCAGGAGTAACTGCCGCCGCCCAAACGGTCGTACCATGGGGATTAGGTCGCTTAAATACGAAGATTTACCCCTGGCTATGAACCGCAAACCTGCTGGTCAACCCATGGCCAAAGCCTCTCGGCGGATTGGTCAGCTGGTCGTCGCTCTGATTGTGCTAGGGGTTCCCATGGCCTGGACAACCCGCTTGGTTTTGGCCTTTCTGGCCGCTATGTTGACAGGGATTTTAGCCTTCTATTTCACCATTTCACGCTTTGATCCAGGACAACTGGTGGCTCTTCGCCGGCCAGATCCGTTAGAAGCCTTTGTCGAGGCGTTAGTCTACACCCTGGGCAGCTTTGGGGTTTTGCTTTATCTGGCAGCTTCGGAGCATTCTCACTGGCATTTTGCCCTGGGCTTTCTGGCTATTCTGGGCGTTTGGTTTATGGTGCAGCTCATCTATAGCCAGGAGTACGCCCTGCGTTATTACACCGATGGCGGGGGACTAAATTTCCCCGATTGTCCTCAGCCCCAGTGGACCGAGTTTCTTTATCAGGGCTTTTGCATGGCCGCTTGCTATCAGACCTCTGATACCAGCGTGACCAGTCGTTCAATGCGGCAACTGATTACCACCCACGGCATTTTGTCCTATTCACTATCGGTGTCGATTATTGCCATGATGTTTGGCCTCGTGGGTAATTTGCTCTAAGGCAGTTGTCACAATGGCCGCAGGAGCCCAGGCGCTGGGCTTCCGTGCGAAAGCCAAAGGCCACCAGCACCATTTGCCAGCGGCATTGGCGACTATGGAGAAACTGGTGCATTTGCTGGCTGGCATTGGCTTGCAAGGGCGACTCCGAGGGTGGCTGAGCCGTGAGTTGATAGCGGAAGGGATCCAACCACTCTAGCTGGCCCATACTGTGCAGCCAGGATAGGGAGATGGCCCCATGCTGAAATTGCTGGCTCACCTCGCGAACATCGCCGGTTTTGGGAATTTGATGCACAAGCTGTTGGGCTTTTTGTTGCAGGGTCTGGGTTTGGGAGGCAAAGAATTTAGCCCGTTGGCGATCGCTGCTATCCAACCAGCCCGTCGGCTCACTCACCAGGGTCAGGGCCTGCGCCGCCTGGCCATCCCGCCCGGCTCGGCCCACCTCCTGCACATACTCCGTAATTGTGCAGGGCGCCTGATAATGGAGCACCCAGCGGGTATTGGGCTTATTGACCCCCATGCCAAAGGCGGAGGTACAGACCACGAATTGCAGCCCATCGTCCATCCACTCAGCCTCGATGCGGCGGCGATCGCGACCACTCAGTCCGGCATGGTAGGGAGCGGTGCGGTAGCCCTGGGCGACGAAATGCTCAGCCAGGGCTTCACTGTCGCGGCGGGTGCGCACGTAGACCAAACCGGCTTGTTGGGGATGCTGCTTGAGAAGACGCCCCAGGGCTTGCTTGCGCTGGCCCTGGCTGATTACGGGCTGAACGCTCAGGTGCAGGTTGGGACGATGGGGGTTCAGGCGTACCACCTGGGGAGCTTGCAGTTGCAACACATCCCGCAAAATCCGTTGGGCGGTGGGGTCGGCAGTGGCGGTAAAGGCGGCAATGGGTAGGGTAGCAGAGGCTGGACGGTGGCTCAAGAGAGCTGGGCGAATCGCCCCCAACCGTCGGTAGGCCGGACGAAAGGTTTCGCCCCACTGCACCAGACAGTGGGCTTCATCGAGAATCAGTCCATTCAGCCGCAGGTTGGGGTTGCAGAGGCGATCCCACACCGGTGGACTGAGCAGGGTTTCCGGCGAAACGTAGAGGAGTCGCAGGTGCTGACGGTCAATTAACCGCAGGATGTGCGATCGCTGGTGGGGCGGCATCTGGCTGTGCAAGGCGGCGGCCGGCAGGGATTTTTCCCGCAGTTCCTGGACCTGGTTTTCCATCAGGGCCAGCAGGGGGGAAACCACCAGGGTCAGCCCAGATTGCAGCAGGGCCGGTAACTGGAAGCACACCGATTTGCCTCCCCCGGTGGGTAGCACCACCAGCACATCTCGATGGTTGAGGAGAGCTTTGACAATGTCTCCCTGGGGTGGGCGGAAGTCCGGGTAGCCCCAAATCCGCTGGAAAGCTGCCCGCACCTCTGCCCACGCGATCGCCGATGATTCAACCATAGGGCAACCCTTCAGTTCTGGTGCTAGGGTGCCCGTTCCTAGCCGGGGTGATTGGGCGCATCCCGGAAAAATACATAAAAAGAGAGGCGAGAGCTCAACGGCAGCTCACCTCTCTAAACTCAAAAAGCACCAATTAGACTAAGTAGCCAAGTCTAGTTAGTTGTCAGCAGGGGATTTGGGGGTTCCACCCCCACCAGTATCTTCTATTAAACTGCACCCGCCTACTGAGAAGTGACGGATCAGACTTAGTCAAAGAAGAAGGGGAAGTTGTAGGCAACCCCCAGGGTCAGACCCAGGCCAAAGTTGTTGAACCGGAAATTGAGGGCGCTATTCAAGGTGAAGTCCCGGGAAATGGGAACATCAGCTCCGCCATTCACCATGAAGGCAACATCACCGCTAAAGGGAATATCAGCGCCTAGTCCAACGTAGGGCTGAAATCTGAATCCAGCAAACTCCAGAGTATTGAAGTTATAGGTCAGCGGAATGGTGATATTGGTGGCCCGCTGGGAGATGAAAAAGTTTGGCCGGAGGGCAAACCGAGGGCCCAAAGAGATTTTGCTGATCACGACTGCCCCAAAGTCACCAATGGCACTCTGGTCAGAGGAAATAAACCCAATGTTACCGCCAAAGCCAAGGTAGGCTGGTGCCACACCACCATAGGCTGGGTTGCTCTGGGCAATCTGAACACCATCGCCAAGGTCTAGGACTTGCTCGGCGCCAGGGTTAGCTAGGGCGTATTGAATGCCAGCCTGGTCAAAAGCGAGGGAGGTTTCGTCGCGAAGTTCAAAAATCGGAAACGTTTGAGCCTCTACCAGCAGATTAGCGGAGGTGGCGCTATCGCCGACCAACACTTCTGATAGTTCAGGGGCTACCTCGCTAGCCGTAAGTTCGGCAGGCTCAGCCACTGCCTCGGTGGTAACGGCTGAGACTGACCCTCCAGCTCCAGCCTCGGTCAGGCTTTCCGTCGATAAGCTCTCCGCTTCAGCATAGGCGGGTAGAGCGCTAGCAACCATAGTAGCCGTCGCTAAACCGGCTAGCCAGGAAACGTACTTGAAATAATTCATGTTTTTTACTCACTCCTCACAGTTGGATTGAATTGGGTGACTCAATTCAGAGCTCAATCACGGTAGAGACATCGGATATTGGCCGATGGGCCAGTGGCTAAACCAGGGCTTATTCAACCCAAGAGTACCCGTATCTCTCGAAACACCACGTATCACACTACAACTGCCTAGAATTGTATCACCTCTGTCAAAGGGCGGACTGCTGGCGGACCTAGCCTAAGCAGAATGCAGTCGATGGGCAGGGGTGCGAGCCCCTTTAGCCCACTGGTAGGCCACCCAATTCAGCAACAGGCCGACTACCACCAAAAAAGCCATCAGGGCAATTTGGTACCAGGCAATGGGGGGAATCGTCAGGTCTACCCCCAGGTGAGCAATATTGAGCACGGTATAGAGTACCGTCATCCAGAAATGAAGGACGCGCAACTGGCGGGAATGGTTGAAACTGGTGGCTAGGATAGCCACCATGGGCAAAGCAAAGAAGGCCAACATACCCCACAGGATAGGCTCAATCTCAGCCAAGGTGGCAGCCTGATGACCGTGGGGAGCCATCACATCTAGACCGTGGAACAGGGGAATCAGCGCTAGCTGGGTATGGAATACTGTTCCCAGCAAAAACACCGTCCACAACGCCAGGATTTGCAGAGGCATCTGGACCTCTTGGACCAGATAGGGGTTAGGGGTGAGATGGGATTGGGACGCCATTTTGACCTCTCCTCGGGAAATGGGGCAGGTTAGGGCCGACCCAATGGAGCAGTTTCCTCCAGGGGTGAGCCCGCTACAGGGGAACGGGGGAACCAACCGCCAGCCTGGTTTGGTTTGGATCCTTTGTCGGCCTGAGCCGATGTGCTGGGGCCTAGAAGAGCTGCTGCTAAAACCAGTCAAGCGGTGAGATAGGCCTAGGATCAATTGTCTGGCATTTTCCTAAGACCAGAGCCCCAAAGATAGGAAATGTAAATTGAGGGCCGTGGGTGGTCTGCCTAGCCTGTGCAACCTCCGAAGGATCGAAGGCCTGGGGGAGTACAACGCCGGTACAGCCCCTCGGTTCCTTAATCGGAAAGTACGCCCTGTCCTCAGAACGGCGACTCAGAAACTGGGGTGCTCGCCACGGCACTGATGCTCTAGCCGAGGCGACCGCATGGCTAGACAGACGGTCCTTAGGGACGTGCTCAAAATAAAAGTACCGACTTCTGACTTGCCTCTGTCCCACCGACCCACCCCCTCACCCCCTCACGACCGATCACCACCGGGATTTTATTTTCCCGCTGATCCCTTGCTATCCCGTCGGTGGCGAGGGGGAGCTCCGCTCAGCTTAAATCGGCAGCAGGCAGCAGGCTCATTTGCTCCGTTACTAAGGTGGCCAGTTGGGGCAAAATGAATTTGTTTTGGCTGTGTTCTCGCCCTTCGGTAAAGGCCACCAGGATGAAGGGATGCTGGCCTGGAATTTCGATGTAGGCGGCGTCGTGGCGCACCTGGCTAGTAAACCCGGCCTTGGAGTAAAAGGCTGTTTGAGGGGGCAACCCAGCCCCTAGGAACCCGGTGATTTGGTCTTCCTCTACGGTGATCGGGCGCTCTGCCTGGAGATTACGCTGCATGAGGGTGAGCATGGCCTGCGATCGCGCCGCCGATACCGCCACTCCCCCCGCAATACTGTGCACCAGGCGGGCCACCGCATGGGTGGTGAGGCGATTTCGGTTTTCGTAGTGCTCCCCCACAAAG